>CAYQRA010000449.1:0-5967 GCA_964419315.1 uncultured Saprospiraceae bacterium
TGAGGGGTAGCGTATTTTCAGAAATAATTTTCAGCTCGGCAGAGGACACATTTTCGTATTGCTCAAAATTGATATCCAGTGTTTCATTAGCTGCAAAACCAGAAGCTCGTCCATACATCGGCAATTCTACTTCTATCTGAATTCTAAATTTACTACTGTCTGTCATAAAGCCTCGAATCGTGGTATCCCGATCTGGGTTTGCGAGCGCTTCCATTTCGTAATCAACGGCTACTGGACTCGAACCCAATACTCTTATGATATTGGAATTGTCTTTATCAAAGGAAAAATAAGTCGTCTTTTCTTCTCCTACTTCACTCAAGGTAGGAAAGGCCACATTGATACTGTCCAGATAATTACTCTCTAGCGGAACCACACTTCCATCTGCGGAAAAGATATTCATAACATTGGCTTTAGACCGCACGGGAAAACCAAAAGAATTGATTACAAAAGCAGAAATTTTGGGATCTTCAAAATACACATCTCCTCTTGTCCAATTTTCGAAGAAATCAATTTCGATGGTATCTCTAGGGATGCTATAAATTTCATTCCCCATATAACCTTCAATATAGGAAGCCGTAAAATCTAACAGCTCAATAACCATAATATCTATTTTTTTCCGTTCACCAGAACTTTCTATAATCGCTTCGTAGTGAACGTAAATCGAATCATTGGTTGGCTTTAGGACGTGATCCGTCAAATCAAAAACTGCGGATTCAAAAGGTAAAGTAGGATGTCCAATGGGGTGATACTGTTTGAATTCAAAAACTTCTCCATCAGGCGTAATTAGATTGGGTAATCTAATGGTCATATTCATTGGCTCCAAAATCGTATTGAAATAGCGAAAGCGCATCGTTCCATTATTGATGATGGCAAAATCCATATCAAAACCATTGGGGGTTGCAAAAGGCAAGGTAGAGAAAGTATCAATTAGCGGAAACTGTCCTTGGGTTTGAGCGACAGACTCGAAGATATCAGTACTTGATCGGGCGGTGACTTCTCCCTTATAATTGAGGGTGATCAAACCATCTCCATCAATCGTGATGAAAGTATCGTCATCAAAATTATTGAGAATATCTTCAATTGAAAAATTAGTTTGCACTAAAGGAATAGCAAATTCTGGTTCGTAATTTTCAACTTTTACGTTATCATACTTTTTGCACCCTATGCCCAAAAATAAAAGGGAAAAACAAAGAAAACTGAAAGTTTTGAGAACAGATAAATTTCTTTTCATCGATTAATATTTTAGGGCCGTGTAGTCTGTAGTTGATATAAGATTCGGCAGTATATTGATACTGCCCAAGCACTAAAGTCCTAAAAGTCTTGATTTATTATAGATACCTTTAGTTTAACCAAATATTAACGCCATATTCTAATAAAGATAAGCTCAATTTATCAAAACGCACTCAATTTGAGAGTACTGCCTCTTTATATGTCAGCCAATGAGCATCCTATTCAATGTTCTCTCCTTCTTATCAAAGTTGTTTACCTCTCAATTAATGGTTTCTTTTCCATTCATTATTCCCTAAGCCTCCCGTTCGCTAGCGGTTCCTCTAAACCAAACCAGACAAATTGAATTCTTTGCCCAATGCAGGGATTTCTACATCATTAAAACCATGTTCTCCCATCAATTCTTTCAATGCGCTTTGTCGTTTGATTTCACCGTGCACCAAAAAGATTTTCTTTAGGCGACCTTTTTGATTTTCGATAAACTGAAGAATCTCCGTTCGATCAGCATGTGCTGAAAAGGATTCCATGGTTTCAATATCCGCATTAACCATTTTCAGTTCTCCAAAGAGTTTGATCTCTTCTTTCCCGGAGCGAAGTTGGCCACCAGTCGTTTCAGGACTACAATAGCCAACAATCAATAGCGTATTGCGTTGATCATCAATATTATTAAATAAATGGTGACGAATTCTTCCTGCATTCATCATTCCAGAGGAACTAATCACGATTGCAGGTTTATCAGAGTTATTGAGCGCCTTGGAGCCAGCAACTTCTTTGATATAAGTCAGGTTATTAAAACCAAAAGGATTGTCATCGAGCAGCATATACTCATTCAGGTTATCGTCATAACATTCTGGGTGAGATCCAAAAACTACCGTCGCATTGACTGCTAATGGGCTATCAACGTAGACCGGAATCCGGGGAAGTTTTCCTGCGGTTTCCATTTGGTCGAGCATATAGACGATCTCTTGGGTACGACCTACACTAAATGCGGGGATCAATAATTTTCCTTTTTTCTCGATACAAGTATGTTTGATGATTTCGAGAAATCGTTCTGCCTCGGCTGGTTTTTCGAGGTGGTCTTTATTGCCATAGGTAGATTCGCACAATAGAAAATCGACAGGAGGCATGGGTTGTGGATCGCGAAGAATGGGGCGATCAGGGCGACCAATATCTCCAGAAAAACCAAACATTACTTCTTTTCCATCTTCTTGAATGCGTAGGGTAACAGAAGCGGAGCCTAAGATGTGTCCTGCATCTGTAAAAAGTACTTCTACTTCATCATTGATTCTATGCCATCGGTCGTAGCCGACTCCTACAAAAAGGTCCATCGCAGGCGGTACATCCTTACTGATGTAAAGGGGTTCCACTCTTTTTTTCTTACGCTGTCCTTTCTTCTTTTTCTTTCTGAGTCTTCTTTTGTTTTCATACTCTGCGTCTCGCTCTTGAATTTTGGCACTATCTAAAAGCATAATGGCACAAAGGCTACGCGTGGCATGCGTACAAATTATATTTCCGGAAAAACCATCCTTTACTAATTTGGGAATCCGACCGCTATGGTCAATGTGTGCATGAGAAAGAATCATGCAATCTACCTGTCCGGGCGAAAAGTACCAATTGCGGTTGAAATCGGCCATCTCCTTATTCCGGCCTTGATACAAACCACAATCCAATAAAATCTTGTAGCCATTATCTAGTGTAAGTAAATGAGCGCTACCGGTGACGTGCTGTGCTGCTCCACAAAATTGAACCTTCATAGAAGAGAAGTTTTGATTTAAAAATAAAAGAGGCTGGCTAAGTTAATAAACTCAAGGGCAAATCCCACCTCTAGGCAAGGTAAGTAATCCTTAGCATAAGGGTTCTTTGAATTTTCTTCGGTTTAGATCAATAAAAAAAGGAACAACACTGAAGTATTATTCCTTTTTTAATGCTTTTTATCAAAGCAATTTTGTAAAAACCGACCGAAGATAAATTTCTGTAATAAATCGAAGATTAGCTTGCGCTGAATTTAGGCTTCACAAGCTCATTATTTTCCGATTTTATTTAGATAGTCATAATATCTTTCTCTTTGGCATCGACGATCTTCGAAATTTTGTCCGCATGGCTATTGACCATTTTCTGAACATTATCTTCTAGGCGTTTGCCCGAATCTTCTGGATAACCATCCTTCACCGCTTTTTTGATCACGTCTAAAACCTTGTGGCGGCTATTACGCAAACTTACTTTGGCGTCTTCCCCATAAGCTTTCGCTTTTTTCACATACTCTTTACGTCGCTCTTCCGTAAGTGGTGGAATATTGATAATAATCATCTCTCCGTTATTTTGGGGAGTGACTCCTAAATTGGCCGCAAAGATACCTTGCTCGATTGGCCCAATCATTGATTTTTCCCAAGGTTGGACGGTAATGGTTCTAGAATCAGATACTCCAATATTGGCAACTTGTCCAATAGGAGTTGGAGAACCATAGTAATCCACGAGGATACCATTTAGGATAGAAGGCGAAGCTTTTCCTGCTCTGATCTTTGTCAAATCTTTTTGCAGATGCTCAATGGCATTATCCATTTGCTCATTGGCTTCTTCTAAATGTAAATCTAATTCTTCCTGCATTTTAAAATTAATTAGTTATAAATACGACCCTTTATTTGGCTTAAGCCACTTCGGGAATTTCTTTTGAAGTAGCTGGTTTTATCAACTAGCTCTATCATTTTGACCAGTTTATCAAAATTGGTCACTTTTTCAAGCCAAGTAGTTCGACGCAATCATTTGGTTTCACCACTTATATGACTAACGATAAATAAGATACTAGAAATTATATTTTACGACGCCTTTTTGAATTTCAATTTCTTTATTGTCTTCCATTCTCCGGATAATCAATTCTACGTTTCCATCGTATTCTGTAAACTCTTGATTGTATAATTGGATATAACGCTTAAGTGTTTCCACCTCTGCTGGACGATTTCCGGAATGTACTAAACGACGAACTGTTTCTTTGGCGGTATCCCCGACTGCGGATTCTCCACCTTCATAAGCACCTTGAAAAATCGGTTCAGAATCTTCTCCAGATTTCTCAGCTCCCAATTCATCAATCACCAAAGGCATTTCAGTAATCGTCTTCTCTTTCACATTATCTTTCTTCCTTTGGATACGAAGACAATCTCTGCCTTTATCATTGATAAAACTAACGAGAGAATCGAGGGATTTATCATTGGAGAGAATTGCAAACTCTATGTCTATATCTACTTTTTCATGAATCCGTCCCATGACAAAAGCCATTGGAAAGTTCATACTTTCTTTTTCTTCTTCCTGACTTACCAGGATCCACTTTGCAGACTTACCGAGTTTTTGAATTTGACGAGCCAAGGAAAGAGAAATAGTATCTTGA
This sequence comes from uncultured Saprospiraceae bacterium, assembly GCA_964419315.1. Classification (GTDB taxonomy): domain Bacteria; phylum Bacteroidota; class Bacteroidia; order Chitinophagales; family Saprospiraceae; genus CALLVY01. The sequence goes on from CAYQRA010000449.1 coordinate 4,607, forward strand.
TCCTCTGGAACAAAAATAAAAAGCCGATCGCATACTTTTTCAAGCTTACGAAATTTGACCTTGAGTAGGTTTTCATAATCTGTAAATACAAACCTTCTATTAGTGTTTTTCATAGTTAAAATCCGTCAAAATATTTGGTGATGTGGTGCGCTCAAAATTTCTGCTAAAATAATTTAATTAGCTCCCTTTTCAAAATTTTCTCTATACTTTTAAAAAAAAACACATAACAAATAATAGTGCTTCATAAAGAATAGGGTATCAATTGTTTATAACCACTTATAAGTTTAAGATCCTCCCTCTAAAACAAATAAAAAAGCAGAAATACTTTTGTACTTCTGCTTTTCATGAGAAAACTTATGCTAATGGATGCAAAATCATCGACTTCTTGCATAACGCATCACCAAGTACAAGGTCGTAACCAAGGAGGCCAATGCCGCAGAAACATAAGTCATCGCTGCCCACCACAAAGCATCTTTTGCACCATCATATTCTTCTCCTTGAGTCACCCCTGTTTCGTCCAACCAAGCCAATGCTCTTTTACTTGCATCAAACTCTACCGGCAAGGTTACAAAACTAAAAGCAGTCGTTATCGCAAAAGCAATGATCACTACAAAAAGTAAGGTACCATTATTTGTTGCCCCTAAGACCATTAAAGCCATCATCAAAAGCCACTGCTGTGCAGCCGAAGCGTATTTTACAAAAGGGACTAAAGAAGACCTCAATTCCAACATACTATAAGAAGTATCATGTTGGACGGCGTGTCCACATTCGTGCGCAGCAACTGCTGCGGCAGCTACACTCCGCCCTCCAAAGACATCTGGACTCAAAGAAACCGTCTTCGTTGCAGGGTTATAATGATCGGAAAGAAAACCTTCTCCTTGCACTACGGTCACATCATAGATGCCATAATGCTTGAGCATTTCTTTTGCAATCTCTGCTCCACTCATTCCATTCTGCAAAGCAACCTGACTATAATAGTTGAATTTACTTTTCAAGCGATTACCAACAAACATCCCGATAGCCGATAAGACTCCGGTGAGAACCATATAAATCATATATTCTCCATTCATCATAATTTGCTAAATTTTTATTTTAAAAAATGATCAAATATTGAATTCGTTTTTAGATAAAATGATTAAACACATTTTTATTTAATAAGGATCGCCTTAATCTACCAACTCCTTCTTCCTTTGGACAAAAAAGCAATAATCAGGTCACTTTCGTTTTGTTAAAAAATAAAGTCCTCTTTTGTATTGCTCAACCTTACTTAGAGTATATTTAAAATTTATTTTGATTTGAAAATCAATAGTTTGTGGTTCTGACAAAGTGATTTGAAACGATTTTAGCGAGCTAAATAAGTG
>CAYQRA010000450.1:0-5949 GCA_964419315.1 uncultured Saprospiraceae bacterium
GGGTGCCAGCTATACTTATAATTGGGAAACCAGCAATGATGGAATCAATTGGACTACCATCTCCACCGCTCCTTCTGCCAATGTAGCGGCTACTGCTCCTCCCCATCATTGTCCGGGAGAAGATCGCGTATTTATACGACTAGCAGTAGAAAGTAGTGATGGCAATAGCGCCATGGCATATGCCACCTTAAAGAGGTTGTATACCTGGCCCGATCAAAAAGAACCTTGCCCAATGTTTTTAAATGGAGAAGGGGGAGCGGTCAGCTTATCCGTAGTTCCCAATCCGATAGAAGAGGAAGCGATGATACAAATAGAAGTCCATCAAAAAGGAAGCTATTCGATCGCTATCAAAGATCCCAATGGACGAAAAGTAAAACAAATCATAGAGCATCAGCTCTTGGATATAGGATTCCACTCTTATCCTTTAAGCTTATCTCAAAATGGATTATATTTTATCGAAACTAGAGATCAAAAAGGCCATCAAATTGTTGAAAAAATCTTAAAATTCTAAATATGAAAATCTTTTTAAAAATTAATTGTATTCTCCTTCTCTTAGCTTTGTCTGCTTGTAAAGATAATTTTAAACCTGATTTTACAGGAGGAAAGGCGACAGCACTAAGAAACGGAGAAGAATGGACTGGCCAAGGACGTGGTACAGTTAATAATCAGGGAATTGGGTTGAATATGTATTATGATGTTTTTGATAATATTGGACAACTAAGACAAAGGCTTAGCTTTCGGAAAATTCCAAGGGACCATGGTAATTATAGTTTGTTTAATACCTCAGGTCAGTCAACTGATAGCCTTGCTGGATGCAATTTTTATACTCTTTCCTTCGATGGAGATGTTTTGGAAGATATATATAGAGTTGTAGAGTCTGAAAGTACTATAAACGTTGTTGATTATAATGATAGTAATAGGCTTTTTACTGGTGCATTTAGAGTCAAGCTTTACATAGATCCCAATCAACCAAAGATGAATCCAGCGAATCCCGACACCCTCATTTTTGAGTCAGGAACTTTTGAAGTGACGATCGAAGAATGATTATAGCACAAACGATTTCCTAAAAGTCAAGTGGGGTATTTTATTCCACTTGCTCTTTTGGCTCTATAAGAAGTTGGAGCTTACAAAGAAAGTCATTGCTTGGAAGTTTATTAAAATTATAAAGACATGGAAAGGGTATTAAAACTCAGTTTTATAATACTTCTCTTAGGTTTATTGTCGTGTAAAGATAATTTCAAACCTGACTTTACAGAAGGAAAGGCGACAGCACTTAGAAACGGAGAAGAATGGATTGGGCAAGGACGTGGAACGGTTAATAATCAGGGAATTGGATTTGATATGTATTATGATGTCTTCGATAAAATTGGACAACTACGACAAAGGCTTAGTTTTAGGAAAATTCCCATAGAATATGGCAATTATAATTTGTTTAATACCTCAGGACAAGCAATGGATAGTTTATCGGGATGCAGTTTTTCCACTGCTTCTTTTGATGGAGATGTAGTAGAAGATAGATATAGGTTAATAACGTCTGAAAAAGAAAGTACCATAACTGTCCATAATTATAATGAATGTAATAGACTTCTTAGTGGTGCCTTTAGAATCAAATTGTACATAGATCCAAATCGAGTAAAAGCAAACCCAGCGAATCCCGACACCCTCATTTTTGAGTCAGGAACTTTTGAAGTGACGATCGAAGAATGATTATAGCACAAACGATTTCCTAAAAGTCAAGTGGGGTATTTTATTCCACTTGCTCTTTTGGCTCTATAAGAAGTTGGAGTTTGCAAAGGAAGTCATTGCTTGGAAAGGTATTAAAATTATAAAGACATGGAAAAATTATTAAAACTTAGTTTCATATTTCTCCTCTTAGGTTTATTGGCGTGTAAAGATAATTTCAAACCTGATTTTACAGGAGGGAAAGCAATCGCACTCAAAAATGGAGAAGAATGGACTGGCCAAGGACGTGGAGCTGTTAATAATCAAGGGCTTGAAGTTGGTATTGATATGTATTATAACGTATTTGATAAAATTGGACAGTTAAGGCAAAGTCTTGTTTTTATTAGCGTTCCCGTTGAATCTGGAGAATATAACTTGTTTGAAACCTCAGGTCAGTCAACTGATAGCCTATCTAGGTGCAATTTTTATACTCTTTCCTTCGATGGAGATGTTTTGGAAGATATATATATAGTTGTAGAGTCTGAAAGTACTATAACTGTTGATGATTATACTGACTGTAATAGACTTCTTACGGGCTCTTTTGGAGTCAAACTTTACATTGATCCCAATCAACCAAAGATGAATTCAGCGAATCCCGACACCCTCATTTTTGAGTCAGGAACTTTTGAAGTCACGATTGAAGAATGAGTGAAAGAAAAAAGGTTTTCTACCCAAGAAGAAAAAACACCTCTTACTCCTCTTCTAATTTCTCTAAAAGTGCCTGTCTTTTTGCCTCGTATTCTGCTTTGGCTAGATTGTATTCTTTAGCGGAACTACTTGAGTTGGCAGTAGAAAAAATAATTAGAAGAAGGATCAGAAAAAAGAAAAAGAAAAATAATCCTATTGGAGGGCCACTTGAGGGACTAGGACTATATAGGCGTTTGTTACCTTGGTAAATATCGCTACCTGGAAATTGTTTTTTTAGAATACCTAAGGGGACATCAGATGATTTGTCTTTAATCGTGACTCTTGAATTTGGAAAGGAATTACTCGGTTTACTGGGAGAAGCCATAAATAGGAATAGAAATATCAGGATTCCTAGACCTACAAGGGAGGAAAGGAAGCTAGCTGCAGAACTGCTAGAAGAATCTTCTGGAAGGGAAGGATTCCCATCCCGATAAGTCGTAAAAGATGCTTTGGTTTTTTCCCAATCTCTATCTAATCTAGCGATTTGTTTTTCTACTAAAATATTTTCAGAAATATCAATAATTTGATTCGTATCTTCTTTGATCTCCGAAAGGACTTCGGTAAAGACGGCATTGCCTGAACGTTTGATCCCCAGCGAACTTTTGCAAAAAGAACAGTTGAAAAAATTAGTATGCTCTGGGATTTCGAGGTCCGCGGAGCAGTGATTGCACTTGAGAGAAATAATTTCCATTAATGCTTTTTATTGTTTCTAAAAATAAGACAGGTTTTATCCTTCTTCTAATTGCTTTAAAAGCGCTTGTCTTTTTTCCTCATATGTTGTTTTAGCAGCTTTGTATTTTTGGGCAGAAGTATCTAGGGAGAAGATGGAAATAAAAGAAAAGATGATGATACCTAGAAGAATAAATAAAGAGAAAAATAAGGCTATAGGTTGACCATCTGATGTTGGAATACTAGGAGAGATTAGCGAGATAAAAAATGCTAAGCCTATAAGACCGAGGATAGAACCAAAGATGATCCCTGAAAAGCCACTAGAAGAATCATCGGGCAAGGAAGGAGTTCCCTCCCGATAAGTCGTAAAAGATTCTTTTGTTTTTTCCCAATCTCTATCTAATCTAGCGATTTGTTTTTCCACTAAAATATTTTCAGAAATATCGATAATTTGATTCGTATCTTCTTTGATCTCCGAAAGGACTTCGGTAAAGACGGCATTGCCTGAACGTTTGATCCCCAGCGAACTTTTGCAGAAGGAACAAGTGAAAAAGTTAGTATGCTCAGGGATTTCGAGATCTGCGGAGCAGTGGTTACACTTGAGAGGAATAATTTTCATTTAGGCTTTTTTATTGTTTCTAGATTTAAAATAGTCTTTTTGAAGATGAAATTGTTTAAAATTCGATCAAAGAAGTAAAAAAATCGATGTTCTTTAGGGAGAATCGAAGGAGGAGAGAGCGGGAAGTCTCTCTCTTTTGCTTATTTTTAGGAATGCTATTTTGGAACGCTAGAAGGTAAATAGAAAAGATCGCCTACAAAAAATAAAAGATGAAAAACACAATCGCAAAAGCACTTTACCTAGTCAATAGCATCACTTCCATTTTTATCGGATTGCTACATACTTATGCTCACTTTACCGAGTTGGTGACGGAGGAGGTGAAAGGACAAATAAACTACCCGATTGTAGTGAGTGGAACCCAATCCAATATCTGGGATTTGTGGCAAGGGATGAGTTTTATGATGGGGATTCTTTTGATCATCGTTGGTTTACTCCATTTATTGATTTTAAAAGGAGTAGATGAAAAATCTTTTCCTCCAGTAGGAGGTTCTCTCCTCATGATCCTAATGTTGCTTTTTGTGATTTACGCTGGTTTTAGCTTCTTTGGAAGTATGCAGATTTATGGAGGAAGTGCCGGCTTGATTTTACAAATAATTTGCCTGATCTTGTCGATTCGAAAATAAGGTTTGACTTTCAAAAGAAACGATCGACTATGATACAAATCCTAAGAACCAATTCGTCCCATCAAGACTTTATCGATCTCGTAAAAAAACTAGATGCAGATTTGGCCGATCGCGACGGGGAGGAGCATGCATTTTATGCACAATTCAATAAAATCGACCATATAAAATATGCACTAGTCGCTTATCAAGACCAAGTCCCAATCGGATGCGGAGCCATCAAAGCTTTCGACGAAAAAACGATGGAAGTAAAAAGAATGTACGTTCCTCCAGCGGCAAGAGGAAAAGGAATCGCTACCCGATTATTAAAAGAATTAGAAACCTGGACCAAAGAATTGACCTTTGATAGATGCGTATTGGAAACCGGAAAAAGACAACCCGAAGCCATTCGATTGTATGAGAAAAATGGCTATCAAACCATTCCCAATTATGGGCAATACCAAAATGTAGAAAATAGCCTTTGCTTTGGAAAAGAGCTTCGCTAAGCATGCACCCGCAAATGTGCTCCCAATTTCAAAAAGGCCGACTTCCACTCTTCATTACTAAAAACCCACTCCCCATCTTGCATGCCTTTGATGATCGAAAAATACAAGTTTTGACTTTTCCAGATATTCGGAGCTTCATTCATCTCATGCAAAATATCGAGAATATCATTGAGCGTTTGCAGGTGCGACAAAGGAACATCCGCTTCTGCTAGTAATTGGATTTCTTGAAAAATCCGCTCACTAGAAGCCAACTGGAAAGAAGCGGTATCGCTGAGGTCAATTTTCCATTTTTTTAATTCATTCGCCAAATGGCGAAGCCGTTTGATATCTAGATTTTCCTGTTCGAAGAAATGATGCAATTCTGTATTCAGTACATGCCGTACTGCCGCGGTATAGGTCTCCGGAACCGGAATATTACTTTCCAGCATTCCCGTCATCAATTGATTATTTCCTTCGTAGATGTTCTGGAAATCTCGCTCTGCTTGTTTAAGGTTTTTCTTGGTGATGTCTAAAAGAATGCGCTGTTTTTCATCTTTGAATAAATGCCAAATGGTATAATGTTGAGGACCAAAATAATGTTGCATCCTAGATAGGACGGTTCCCATATTGGCACTCTTAAAAGCTTGTGCCAATTCATTCCGCATCTCCGTAAATTTTTTCGCATCCAAAGCCAAAGAAATATTACCTATAAAATTTTGCTGTCCCAAATGCAAGACCGCAAAACTAAAAGTCTTTTCCGATAAGGTAATACTCGATTTGATCATCATCCGACCCATCGCCAAACGATGGGTTCCGTCTTGGTGACGGTCAAACTCTTTACTCTGCGCATTATAATTAAAGAGCGATAAATCTTGTGGGTCTTCTGCAAACAAAGAAGCTACCGCATAGTGCATCGCAACACGCTCTAAATTCAAAGCTGTTGGGATCACATTTTTTTCATAACTCACCGCACCATTTTCATAAACATTGCTCGGAGCTGCTCGAAGTTTGTCGATAAAAGTATCGTGCAATTCTTTGCCACTTACCTGCCGCGCATAAGCAATCGCACGCAACGCATATTGTAAAATCTGATTGGTTTCCAATCCCGATATCTCATCAAAAAACCAACCACAACTCGTATACATATACATCGTATTGCGCTGCATTT
>CAYQRA010000451.1:0-5937 GCA_964419315.1 uncultured Saprospiraceae bacterium
TTCAGGGGTGCCAACGATAGATAAAGAAGCAGAAAGTATTATAGTGGATTGTGATAATCCACTCATCACATTTACCGATTGGTTGGCGACTCATGGAAATGCAGAAGCCTCTGATGATTGTTATGTGATTGATAATGAAAATGGCTCGGGTGACTGGAATGCGAATCAAATGCCTGCGGTACCTGCTTGTGGAAATACCTATACTCAGGTCGTACAATTTGTGGTTAGTGACAACTGTGGAAACACCGCAGCGACCACTGCAAGTTATACCGTAGAAGACAATACAGCTCCATTTTTTACTACTGACCCAATGGATTTAGAAGAGCCCTGTGGAGGTGATGACCAAATGGCGCTCAATGATTGGATTGATGCTTATGGAGGTGCTATTGCCGCCGATGGTTGTGGCAATACTTCTTGGCTAGAGTTTGATTATGTCACCTCTGGCGGTTTGTTCAATACCAATATTTCTTTTGCCACTTATTCGCAATATCCGATCGTTTTAGATGGCGTTTGTGATTGGTCGGTGGATGTTACTTTTAGAGTTGTAGATGATTGTGGTCAGTCCAATGCCGCGACTGCCAAGTTTTCCATCGTAGATATTATCAATCCAGTATTGGTCGGAGTTCCTACCGATCAAACGGTTGATTGTGGCAATGTGCCGGGAGTGGCTTCGGTAAGCGCTACTGATAATTGTGACCTGATCGTTGATGTAAATTATACCGAAGATACGCTTCCGGGAGTATGTCCAATACTAGAAGTTATTACCCGTACTTGGACCGCTATTGATGATTGTGGAAATGAAGAAATAGGAACACAGGTAATCATGATCCAAGATATAAGTGCCCCTGTTTTGATGGGACTTCCTGCTGATGAGGTAGCTGATTGTGATAATATTCCTGATGCTCCGATGCTTACTGCAACAGATGCTTGTGATGCCAACCCTTCTGTTAGTTTGGTAGAGACAGATAATAAAACCAATGATGGGACTTGTACCGATTTCAATTATGAGATTACGCGTACTTGGACGGCCACGGATGCCTGTGGAAATACTTCAACGGGCGTACAAAAAATTACGGTTTCTGATAATGAAGCTCCAACATTTACGGGACCTGGAAATATCTCTTTATCCTGTGAAGAAGATAGGAGCCCTGCTACCGCAGGAGAACCGACCAATCTTTTGGATAATTGTGATCCAAATCCAATCGCAGAATTTACGGATGTCGAAAATATAAATGCCTGTGCCAATAGCCTTACGATCACTCGAACTTGGATAGTCAGAGATGCTTGTGGTAATCCTTCCATGACCTATGATCAAACCATTACGGTGACGGATGAAGTAGCACCAATATTTGGAATGCCTGCACAAGCAATGGATATGGATTGCAATACTAGTGGAATGGCAGAAACTGCCTTCCTCAACTGGATTGCAGCGAATGGAAATGCACAAGCAACTGATAATTGCACCGCTCTTGGAAACCTCACTTGGTTTGCTGCGGTTCCAGGAAGTTATGATTTAACTGATCCACTGACCTTCCCCGGAACAGACCCGGGAGCTTTGGATGGAGGAACTTGTCCTTCACCAGTGGTTGGAATTATTCGCTTTGAGACCGTAGATTTTGTCGTCTATGATGAATGTAATAATGCGGTAGCGAGTACTGCAACCTTTACGGTAAATGATAACACCCCTCCCGTTTTTGATTATTGTCCAGCCGATGCGACCATCACGGCCGATCCCGGTACTTGTCAAGCAGATGTTATTTTGGACGTACCAGTGATTATAGAATCTTGTGGAAGTAGTGCTGGAAATATTAGCATCAATGCCAATGCGGCAATCAGCTCTGATAACCCCGGAAATACCCAAGTTGTTGTTAATCCGGTCAGTCTCTCTTTTGCTGGTTTGCCAACTCCAGCAACCTCCGGAGTAGCACCAATAAATCTACAAATTGATTTAAAAGGAATTGATGCCGAACAAGCAACAGAGTTTTTTAATATCCTAGGGGAAGACGGGAGTTTGCTTGGACAAACGAATAATAGCAATAGTCAATGTGGCGACGCGACCACGAATCTCACGATTCCAGCAAGCGCCTTCAATGCTTGGACTACGGATGGTGTTTTGCAAATCACCTTAGAGCCAAATATTCCAGCAAACCAAACTCCTGATTTTGCCATCAATGATATTTGCCCCAATGGCAATCCAAATGGAGGAGGGAGTACTGTAGAAGCTAGTTTGTCTTATACGACTTCTACACCAAATGATTTGGTTGTTTTATACAGCATCAATGGAGATACTCCAATCGCATGGAATCCCATCAGTCCAATCATGACTACGATTAATCAAGGAGACAATGAAATTGTATACTACGCTACCGATTGTGCAGGGAATGTAACGCTTTGCGCTTACACCTTGACTATTGAAGATAATGAAGCACCTACGATTGATTGTCCAAATGATACCATTCTGTCTTTGACGGCAATGGATGATTGTGCGCTAGGTTTGCAAGCAACCCTTCCTTTACCAACAGGAATAGCTGATAATTGTGGCTATCCAGCATTTACGCAAACGCAACCTTTTGATTTATCAGAATCCTTATTGACTTTTACTTTTGATCCGAATTATCAAAATTATATTGCGGATGATAAGGTCTATGATTTTGTAGCTACGGCTGCCAATGCAATTGGAAATACGGTAAATCTAACCGTTACCGTAGAAGGAGATGTCAGCGACCCAGATGGCTTTTTTACCATCTATGGAGAAGATAATAATATCCTTGGGGTGACAGAAGCCAATCAAGGCTATGTCGTTTTTACTCCTGGAAATTGCATGGCTAATCCTGTTGAACATCCGAAAGTTGTCGCTACCATACCCGTTCCTGTAGCAGATTATAATGCTTGGGCGGCGGATGGCATCGTGACGATCACTGCCGTTTCACATAGAACTTTTACCATAGCAGCTCCCGGTGGGCCAAGTGATGGAATCAATCCTTCTTGTATGACTTTTCCTCCTGCTAGTCCGGATGGACAAACAGATGGAGCAAGTAATATCACTATTCGCTTAGAGGTAAATACTGCAACGCCTTATTTTTATACTACTGGAGCAACGACTACTCCAAACACCAATATGTTGCCTCCTGTAATTGCACCAACCCTTAATTTTACCCTAGGAGAAACGGACGTGTTTTATGTGATCGCAGATCAGGTAGGAAATGAAGATACTTGTTCTTTTAAGGTGACGGTAGAAGATCCAATTGCCCCAATAGCCAATTGTCAATCTACCACTATTTTTGTTAATCCATCTGGAGTGGTAGACTTTACGCTTGATCCATTGGAGATCAATATAGGGAGCAGTGATAATTGTGATATTGTGGATTACAGTGTTTCTCCAGCGACCTTTGATTGTAGCATGGCAGGAACATCTGTGGATGTTACTTTGGTGGTGACAGATGCTTCTGGAAACAAAGACAGTTGTATGGCGATTGTGGCGGTTGAAACAGAAGGGCCAATGCCTTCTTATTCTATCGGACTTTGTGGAAACGATACGCTTTACTTATTTGCCAATCCACCCGTAGCGCAAGGAAGTGTAATTTATACTTATTTATGGTCTGGGCCAAATGGTTTTTCTTCTACCGATGAAAATCCTTTTATCCCCAATGTGAATTCTGGTAACTCGGGAACTTACACGGTACAAGTTACTGGTTTGACCGGTTGTACCGCAATAGGAACAGTGGAAGTATCTATTCCTGATGTACCGAATGTTCCGGTCATTATGGTGAATGACAATATGCTTTGTACAACGGATGATTTGGTCTTGACGACCCAACAATATTCAGGGAATAATGTGAGCTATCATTGGTACGCAGGGATATTCCCCGGTGGTACTTTTATGGCGACTACTGTTATTCCAACGCATACGCTTTTTGCACCATTGACTCCTGTTACGAATACTTATTTTGTAATTGTAGAGATAGATGGTTGTTTTTCAGAAGCTTCTTTCTTCACTACTGTAGAAGTAACGGATACTCCCGTCGCGACGACGAATGATGCCTTACTCCAATTATGTGAAGGAGAAACGTTCACCATAGGAACTAGCGTGAGTGGACCAGGAATTACTTATTCTTGGACAGGACCAAATGGCTTTATTTCCGACCAAGCTAACCCACCAGCATTTACAAATATTACCTCCCTACAAGAAGGAATTTATGTCTTAGTGGTATCGGCTAATGGATGTCCTTCGATACCAGCGACGACCATCGTCAATATCGGCGCAGAGCCCGCACGGCCTGTACTTTCTTCCCCCGGATTAGTTTGTGAAGGAGACGCAGTAACATTGACCGCCAATATTACCGGAGCGGATCAATACGGATGGCTCGCCCCAGACTTTTCGACAACGACAACGGCAACCAATACTTTAACGATTCCTAACGCAGCACTAACGGATGCTGGAGATTGGACGGTCTTTATTACGATAGATGGTTGTAGTTCGGAAGTTTCTTTGCCAGTGATGCTATTTGTAGAAGCACCACCAAGTATAAGTGCAACGAATGATGGCCCTATTTGTAACGGAAGTGAGGTACAGTTGAGTGTGACGAATATAGCTGGTGCCTCTTATTTTTGGAGTGGACCCAATTCCTTTGTTTCGGTGATGCCTGATCCTGTCTTAGCGGCAGTAGCAGGTACTTATTCGGTAACCGTAACTTCTACCTCAGGATGTACGAGTGTAGCAACTACCGAGGTGACGGTCAATGTTCTTCCAGAGATTCTGGCGGTTAATAATTCTGCAGGCCCTTGTGTTAGTGGAACCGAAGACATCACCCTAAGTGTGGATGTTTCTCCAAACGACCCAGGAGATTATGAATATCAATGGACGGGACCAAATGCTTATTCTTCCGTTTCTGACTCTGCAGTAATCCCCAATATAAGTTCTTTAGATAATGGTTCTTACATCGTGATAGTGACGAGTGCTGATGGATGTACCTCGATGCCAATGGAAACCTTAATTAATGTTTCAGATACGCCAGTTGCTCCGACAGGAATCACTGGTGACTTGACTTATTGCGAAGGGGAAATGATTACGTTGAGTACGAATGCCTATGCTGGATCTAACGTGGTTTATAATTGGTTGACTCCAAGTGGCCCCCAAATGACAAGCCTGCCTACATTAGTCATCAATAGTGTAACGGTCGCAGATAGTGGAGCTTATCAACTTTTTGTTACCGTAGATGCTTGTCCTTCTGACTTGTCTCCTGAATTTGTATTGGATGTAAATCCGCTTCCAGCTATGCCGGTTGTAACGACAGATACTTCTATTTGCTCCGGTACGACTATTCAACTCAATACGGATTTAATTGCTGGAGCAACGTACCAATGGACGGGACCAAATGGATTTGATGAAACCATCAACAATCCAGTTATTTTTAATGCGGCACTGATTCATGCTGGTGCTTATTCTGTAATCGTTACGATTGATGGATGTAGTTCTCCTGCTTCTATTCCTGTAAATATTAATGTGTTGGATGGCGCTTCTGTGGCTACCGTAAGTAATAATGGCCCGATATGTATTGATGCTCCGGGCGCTGTTTTATTGCTTTCCGTTGATGCGGTGAGTGCTACGCCTGGTGCTACTTATACTTGGTATAATGCAGCAGACAATGAAGTGGTGGCTGGACCTACGATGGACTTGACGGCAAGTATAAACGACTTATCCGCTTTCGGAGAAGGTCAGTTTAGTTTTTATGTAGTAGCGTCTTTAAATAATTGTACTTCTCTTTCTTCTCTAGCGACTACGGTGGAGATGAATGCGATTCCAAATATCCTTGCTTTTGCAGGGGATCCTATTTCAGTTTGTAATGCAAGTTCTGTTTCCCTTGCGGCTCAAGCCCCTACGGTAGGTGCCGGAATGTGGACTCAGGTAGCGGGAGCGATTGCGAATATTGCCAATCC
>CAYQRA010000452.1:0-5924 GCA_964419315.1 uncultured Saprospiraceae bacterium
CGCTAATTATCATTAGCTCATGTAGCCAAAGCTACGGTGACCAAAAATAGCTGAAATGACCGAATGATCCCGTAGGGTAATGCATGGCAATGCATTAAATGAGGGAACCGCTATAGCGGACGGGCAGCCTTAACGTCAATGACTTGCAAAAAAATCATCTATCTATTTTAAAACAACTTCAACAGTAAAATTTGGATTAACCAAGACACCTGTACCAAAGTACAGGTATAATTCTGTTCTATTGCCGGAGGCGAAGCAGGGCCTTTTACTAGCACTTTTGCATAGAAAGAAAAAATTCTATCATCCAATAAAATGTTAGTAACATGGAGAATAAATCGAAAAGAACCGCACTCATCACCGGAGCCTCTAGAGGCTTAGGATTGGCCATTGCCCGTACTTTAGCCCAACAAGGCTGGCAATTAATCCTAACCGCTAGAAATGCTCCCAAATTATTGGCCGTACAGGAAGAACTCTCTCAGATCAGTACAGTGGATGCCATTTCTGGAGACGTAATTGATGAAATTCACCTGCTTCAATTGCCCGCAAGAATCGCAAAAATGGGAGGACTCGACTTAGTTATCAACAATGCCAGTACCCTCGGAATATCCCCGCAGCCAGTGCTTTTGGACTCCCCTATCGAAGTTATCCACAGCGTTTTCCACACCAATGTCATCGCTCCACTTTCTTTGCTCCAAAAGGTAAAGTATCACTTGAAGCCTGAGGCGCGTATTATCAATGTCTCTAGCGATGCCGCAGTAAGTGCTTATGAGAGTTGGGGCGCTTATGGAGCTAGTAAAGCAGCCTTAGATCACCTCTCCGCCATCTTCGCCAAAGAAAATCCACAGTGGAAAATCTATTGGGTCGATCCGGGCGATATGCGTACCCAAATGCATCAAGAAGCTTTTCCCAGAGAAGACATTAGTGATCGACCTTTGCCAGAAAGTACCGTACCGGGTTTTATGCAACTCATTGAAGAAGAATGGCCAAGTGGCCGCTACCTCAGTCAACAATTGATCGCGGATAAAAAGGCTATTTCCACCATTTAAGCTAAGACGCAGTTTGAAACTACACGCCCGAAATAAATAGTTTTAAAAACCTAAAAATCCACGATATGAATTCATTCCTAAAAAAATCAGACCTAAGTTTACCCCAAAATAAAAGCATTCATTTTGAACTTCCTAAAGACCTAGAATGCAGTAGCCCAACAGAAGAACGCGGCATTAAACGCGACGATGTTCGGCTTCTTATTAGCCACTACCAAGACGATCGTTTTTATCATGCCCAATTTAATTCCATCAGTAACTACCTCTTGCCAGGAGATGTCTTAGTGGTCAATACCAGTGGTACTTTGCCTGCTGCGCTTTCGGCTACAAATAAAGAGAACATGGACTTGCGTATACATTTATCAACCCAAGGCTCTGAAGATTTTTGGGTGGTAGAAATCCGAACGGTCTTACCTTCTGGCAAAACCCAGCGGTATCATGGAGGGCAAAAAGGAGAACATTTAAAACTAGCCGCAGGAGGAAGTTTGGAATTGATCCAAGCCTATTATAAAAATGCAGAGGAGGATCAACATCTACGCCTATGGATTGCTCGTTTTCATTTAGAAGAAAAGCTGATGGACTATTTGGATCAATACGGAAAAGCTATTCGCTATGGGTATGTTTCTAAAAACTATCCCCTCTCCTATTATCAGACGGCATTTGCTCAAGAAATGGGAAGTGCAGAAATGCCTTCTGCGGGTCGAGCTTTTACCGATCAACTCGTCACTCAATTGGTCGCCAAGGGTATTGTCTTTGCTCCGATTCTTTTACATACCGGAGTCGCCAGTTTGGAATTGGCAGAACGCCCTTACGAAGAATTTTTCCGAGTTCCTCAAACGACCGCTCAATTGGTCAATTTGGCGCGAGCAGAAGGTCGACGAGTGATCGCTGTTGGCACGACTGCGATTCGAGCTTTAGAATCCGTAACGGATCCTTATGGCAAAACACAAGGAGGGGAAGGTTGGACCAATACCTTTATTACACCTCAGCGAGGCCTTTTCGGAATTGATGGTTTGATCACTGGATTTCATGAACCCAAAGCTTCTCATCTTTTGATGTTGGAAACACTAAGTGGCAGGAGACATTTGGAAGTAAGTTATCAAGTGGCCCTGGAAGCAAAATATCTATGGCATGAATTCGGGGATCTGCATTTGATTTTGCCTTAGAATTTATAAGTAGAAAAGCCTTTACAAAGTCGTTCCCAAAACCTTTTCCAATTCTACGAAAACTCGCTGGCTTATTTTTCTCATATAATCCGCCGACCCATTAAAAGAGATACCAGCCGTTTGATAAATTTCGGTGAGCTTTCTAGTGTTTCCCAATTTTAAAGCACTGGTAAATTGCTGGAGCATTTGCTTGGGATGGTCTTGATATTGCTGCCAAAGAGCGATGGCTCCCAGTTGGGCAAAGCCATATTCGATATAATAAAAAGGAGATTCAAATAAATGCAATTGCTTAAACCAATTGACCCTGCGATAGCTTTCTAAACCCGACCAGTCTACTTCGGGCAAACAAAAATCTTGGTGGATCGCATCCCATTTCTCTTCTCGTTCAGCGATGCTATGCGCAGGATGGGTGTAGAGCCAATGTTGGAAGCGATCTACCGCGGCAATCCAAGGTAAAATTTCGAGTACTCTTAGCAGTTGCCAAGACTTCGCTTGTAGCAATTCTTCTTCTTTTTCAAAAAAAGATTCCCAATGTTCCATTCCGAGTAGTTCCATAGTCATGGCAGCCAATTCGGCTACTTCTACGGGTACTCTTCTTAATTCACCAAGTGCAATATCCCCCATGAGGAAAGTATGGATGGCATGCCCACTTTCGTGTAGTATTCCGCGTACATCTTTGATCGAATGTGTTGCATTAGAAAAAATAAAAGGGACTCTTGACTCGGGCATAGACATTAGAAAGCCACCCGGCCTTTTGTGTTTTCTAGAGCATAAATCAAGATGTTTTTTATCTCGTAAGGTAGAAAAACATTCTGCAAAAAATGGAGAAATCTCTCTTAGGGTTTTACAGGTTCTTTCCTCCAAGTCATCAATGGACTGAAAAGGTTGGAGGGCTTCTCGGTTTTGAATATCTACTTGAACATCCCAAGGTTTCAATTGCTCCAGACCTAATTTCTTTTTGCGGTACTGATTAAAGCGTTTTACCAAAGGAACAATTTCCTGTAAAACACTTTCTTGGAAGATGGTGCATTCTTTTACGCCGTAGTCGGTTCGATTTAATACTTGAAATTGGTAATCGCGAAAATTTTCAAATCCAGCATTGAGCGCCATCTGATGCCGAGCGGTCAAAAGTTTTGAAAACAGTTCGTGCAATTTCGATTTTTCATTGATAATCTTATTGGATAATTTTCGAAAAACCTCTTCTCGAATAAGTCTATTATTTCCCTCCAATAAAGTATTCGCCGCTTGAATCGTCCGTTCTTGACCTTTGATAAAAATAGAGATTTTGGAAAAAATTTCTGTGTACTTTCTGGACTGGAGTTCAACACTTGATTGGAGCGTCTGATTGGCTTTGCAAAAAATAGCTTGCTGCCTTTTTATTTTTCCCAAATAAACACCAAAAGTATCCTTGGAAAGTTGAGAGATGAAAGGAGAGGCTAAAAGTTTTTCATCGAGTTGATGACCGATAGGTCCTAGCTTAGATTCTATTTCCTGAACAGCATAAATATAAGCTTCTTTGGAATCGACATTTCTATTGTCTTTTGCAAAACCTAAATAACGCCAATTGATCTCTTCGTAGATAAACGATTCAATCTCATTACGATCTAAAATCCATTGATTCAATTTTTCGATTGAATCAATGGATCTTTCTAGTAATTCGTTGAAATATGGCTTTAAACGAGACCATACTGTTAGCTGGTAAGCCTTTGGTAGGAATCCCTGTTTCCGCTTAGGCGGAATGGAAACTACGCTCATGTTTGTTTAGTTTTCTTGGTTAAATGGAGATTAAAACTATTCTTTGCTTTATTTTTCTGCTTTTTCCGTTCCTTCTTCCTCTTTCTCTTCCTCTTTTTCTGGTTCTTGTAAGTCCTCTACATTTAGCAATTTCCGATCATTCAAAAAGTTAAACCATTTAATGGCCTTTCTGATATCACTTACAAAAACTCTATCTCGATCGAAGGTAGGAAGGATTTTTGCAAAATAATCTGTCAATTCACCAGCAGACGCACCAAGTGATACTGGTGGATTTGATTCGTATTGTTCCAGCATAGAACGAAATACGACTCTTAGTTCTTCGGTATCATCATCTGTATAGATTCCAATAGAAGCCAAGGGCGTAAATTGATGCTTCCGAGAAGGCGCTAATTTTCGCTTGCCATCCTCTAAGCTTTCTATGATCAGGCCATTGCCTCGATTCGCTACCATTTTATAAATTCCAGACATGCCACTAACGGCCACCAGTTCATCAATCTTCATAATTAATTATTTTACTATTTTTTTTCCGACGCTAAGGTACAAAGAACTAATAAAAGTTAAAAATCGCGTATTAATTGTTCGACTTCCTACCGGAAGCTCCGCTCCAGATTTTTTATCTTCTAATAGTCCATCAACTTTTTCAACTGTTCTCGCAAGCGACTTTGTGGAAGAAAATCTTTTTCCAAAGAGGTCGCAAATGGAATTGGGGTATCCTCACTCGCAACGCGAATAAGGGGGCCATCCAAGTATTCAAAATAATGCTCCGCGATATAAGCCGCAATTTCTCCACCGAAACCTCCCGTAGTCGTGTCTTCGTGTAAAAGGATCACTTTTCCGGTTTTTTTCACGGTAGCTCCAATCGCCTCATAATCCAGAGGCAGTAGCGTTCGCAAATCCAAAATTTCCACATCAAATCCCAGTTCTTCTACCGCAGCTTGTGCCCAATGTACGCCCATGCCATAAGTAATGATAGACAAGCTATTTCCTTCTTTAACCACATGGGCTTTGCCAATTTCTAAAGTGTAATAGTCATCCGGCACCGGAGCATTGATGCTTCTGTAGAGTCCTTTATGTTCAAAAAACATAATCGGATTAGGGTCTTCAATACTCGCCAATAATAAACCCTTGGCATCGTAGGGATTGGAAGGATAAACCACTTTGAGTCCCGGCGTATGAGTAAACCATGCCTCATTGCTTTGCGAATGAAATGGCCCTGCTCCCAAGCCGCCGCCTGTAGGCATCCTTACGACAACATCCGCATTTTCACCCCAGCGATAATGCAGCTTCGCCAAGTTATTCACAATCTGATTAAACCCGCAACTTACAAAATCTGCAAATTGCATTTCCACCATCGCCTTATAGCCTTTCAAACTCAAACCCAATCCAATTCCTACAATCGCACTTTCACAAATCGGCGTATTCCGAACTCTTCCCTTTCCAAATTCTTCTAGAAAACCATTCGTAATTTTAAATACCCCTCCATATTCTGCGATATCCTGTCCCATCAAAACCAAGCGTTCATGCTTTTGCATGGCTTGTCGAAGTCCATCAGAAATAGCATCAATAAAACGCTTCTCCGTTTCCTTACCAGAGCTAGGCGAAATCAATACTGGTTCATAATGGGCATAAACATCCGCCAATTCTTGTTCGACCGTCGAACTCACCACAGGCTCCTCAAAAGCAATCGCCAGACCCTTTTCTATTTCCGCTTTGATCTCGGCTCTTAAGGTCTCGATATGCGAAGTTGTTAATATTTTCTTTTCTAATAAAAAGTTTTCAAAGTTCTGTAGTGGATCGCGAGCGCCCCAATAGTCCATCAATTCCTGCGGTACATATTTTGTCCCAGACGCTTCTTCGTGTCCACGCATCCGGAAGGTTTTACACTCTACCAAAACAGGTTCGGGATTTTCTCGCAATTCTGCCGCAAGTTTAGAAATCGTTTGATAGACTTCAAGGATAT
>CAYQRA010000453.1:0-5905 GCA_964419315.1 uncultured Saprospiraceae bacterium
AGGCCTTTCTCAAATTTGAGAAAGGCCTTTTGTAATTTTCTTAGGGTTTTAATAGGTATTTATCACTTCCCTACCCTAGACAAAACTCTATTATATCATTCTAGCCTCTTTTCTTACGCTTCCTATAAAATTATGCCAGCGGATATTCATCACTTTAGTCAGGCGATTAAAGGCCATCCCATTCAAACAAGCGATCATTGCCTGCTTTGAAGCAGCATTATACATCGTATAATCATAGATACTACCAAAAGAAGTAGCGTACTTATCATTGAAAAATTCCACCAAATCTTCCTGAACAAGGATATGGAAGTCCTTAAAAAACCGATATTCTTGATCTTCTATTCCTTTTCTATTTAAGAAAGACTTCAAAACCGTATACTCCATCAAATGTTCTATGCTCGGAATATATATCCCTTCACTATTTTTGACTCGTTTTTTAAAAACCTGCTCTTCCTCAATGAAGTAAAGATTTTTACTAATCAACTTATGCACAAAATTGATCGCATAGTCCCATTCTCCGAAAGAGAATACCGCGAAAGTATTCTGAAAACGGAAGGAAGCTCTACAGGCACCAATATTTGGCGTCTGTCGCATTCGGGTCAACAAATTTTGTACGGATTTAGAAGCAATTAAAATTTCTGGGACAACATCTTTCTTCTCTAGGCAAACGGATGGATTTAGCCATACATAGCTGTTTTCGTTCAAGCTCTCCCATAAGAATTGAGTAAATTCCTGGCGGCTGTTCATGGGCTCTGGGTTTTTTATAATAATAAAAGGGGATGTGACATCTATAAATCAAAAACATTGCCCAAAAACAAGAAAAGCTAAGAAAAGTGTACTTGCAGAGGAAATAAAAGCAAAAAAAGAGGCGGCCTACCTATTTGAGACCGCCTCTAGTGCTTTATTTTGTTCAAAGACTACTTTTCTTCCAGTAAACCAGATCTACTCCTACTCCACCTAAACTAGCGTTCGTTGCTATTATAGATATCCTCTGCTAGCGAGAATAGGTTCCACTGTGACGGTTTTGGTCATCTAAAAGGGAGCTTAAGTAGCTACGCATTACCCAAACTTGCTCAGCGAACAAAAGCCAATCTTCATTAGCGCATTTCGGCTACCCAAAACTTATATCCGCTCCATCACTTCTTCAAGCAGCCAACCTTGATCGCCATTTAGCAAACGTACTTTGTACCACTCTTCGATTTCATCTACAATTTCTACTTTGGTGCCTTCGTGTAGATCGAAGACGCTTTTGCTGCTCTCGTCTGGTGCGGAAAATAAAGTAGTTTCACTGACTTGAATAATTGCGTAGGGAGAATTTTTTTCTAAATTCATTCGAGTAAATGAAAGTAAGATGGGCAGCATTCCTAAAACCCAAAGTAAAGAACCACCTAGAAATCCGGTTTTACGTCTTGACCTAGTTTGGCCTAATTGCCAGAGGATCAATCCAGCCGCTCCCAGACTTAGTAATAGTAGCCCCAAGATTCCCCAGAAATTAGCCGACGCCAGCAAGGCCAGATTTCGAGTCCATTTCGTTAGAAAAAAAGGAGGAATTTCATTGATTTCATCTTTCAATTGAAATTTTACCAAATTCAGATTGTGTTCAATATCTGGAGAGCCAGGGCTATGGATCAAGGCCCGCTCGAGATTTAGTCTTGCCGGACCAATTCGCTTCATTTGCAAATAGCTACTTCCGAGGTTATAATACAAATCGCCAGAAACCATTTGCTGAGCCACTAATTCTTCATAAGTCGCAATTGCTTCTCTATATTTTCCATCTTTATATGCCTTATTGGCAACTTGAAAAACTACGGTAGGATCTTCCGTTGTACTTTGAGCCAAAGCCCCAAAAGAGATTCCAAAAAACAATAGCCCAAAAAGTATTTTTTTGATCATAGCACAAAAATAAAACATTCCTTAGTATTCTACCAAAGGCAATTCAAATTTTACAAAAGGGAGCTTAGAGTTACCTGAGTACACTATCCGCTAATTTTCCTCTTCTATTTTTTCTACCTCTTTAACAATATTTTTCTTTATTTCTTCTGGGACCCGCTCTACCTCTACTCCCTCTTCTAATTTTTTCTTCCCTTCCTTAGAAAGCTCTATTCCTTGCAGGACTTTTTCTTGAATTCCTTCTTGAACTTGCCCCAATTCAATTTCTTTCTCTTCCGGCAATTCCTCTTCTTCCCCTTTTTCCGCTGGTGTATTTTCCGGTTTTTCTTCCGGCACTACTTTTCGCAAATCTGCCACAGAAGACGGACGTTTTTTGGTTTCCCAATAAAAACCCGGTAGTTCTAGTGTTTCATGATCAATCTGATTCATCGGATGCATCGTGGCTTGAGGTTGACGGTAAAAGTTGATTTGCTCAATCTCATTATTGCCAAAGAAAAGCATCATTTCGCTACAAACTGTTTTGTTAACCGCGACATAAGCTCTGTCATCGTCTAGGGCATAATAGACAGATTCTGCATTTCCATCAACTCGAACTCGCCGGATTTCATCCTCCTCGAAAAAAGCTATAATATCCCGTCCTTTTATTTGATTGAAAAACACCTCATCCGGTGAATTGACAATAAAAGAATTTTCATACAGTAAGATCCGATCAATTTTATTATTCGCCAGTTTCATGTGAATAACATCCGCATAGAATTGGGACGTATCTGACCAAATAATTGGATCTTTAAAAAATTGAAAAAGAGAATCCGCAGTGCTATAGGTTAGAGAATCACAGACCGCCTGCATATTACTTTTGTAAACGATCACATTGCGATTGGCGATCAAATTCCTAGCATCCGGGTCAGGAGCCTGAACCAAGGTGTCCACCAACAAACTATCGACCAGCAAAGAATCCATCCCAATAGAATCCAATGCTAGCGTATCCATTGGCAAGGGTTTTATTACTATGGAATCTATGGGAGGGAGGATAGAAACATCGCCTCCTAAAGTATCCTTTTGTAATTGCACTGAGTCTATTTGTAACTGAAGAGAATCCAACTCCTGTACAATAGTATCCATAACTGCACTTGGCCGATAAGAGATCAAAGTATCCGCTACAAGGTATAAAGTATCTCCATTGATCAGCGTAGTCATGAGTGGTCGTCCTCCAGTAGCTTTGAGGTAATCGGTGGCACGATCGTATTCTGCATTTTCGCAACTAATGGTTATTTGTTCTACCGTATCGACCCAAAACACATTACCGGTAGCAATCCCTAGCTGAGAATTATTATCATAATCAATTTGGTCTGCAATCAAAATCTGAGTTTCATCTACGATGCGAGATCGACCATCCGTTTTCACAGATTCACTTTTCGAATCGTATTCAATTTTATCTGCTTCGATGAATTGGGTTTCATCTTTATAAACCGCATTGCCTTCTAGAAAAATAAGATCTTGTTTATCATCATAGCGAATCACATCTGCCGTCGCATCTTTTTCTCCTTCCTTAAACCGAGCATCTCCCTCTAGGATAACCTGATCATCTGCCCCTTCGTAGCGAATAACCAGCGCTGTCGCTTCTTGCTCCCCTTTTAAGTATTGCGCATTTTTGGTAAACTCTGCTCTTTTGTTGGCCGTATCATAGAAACCAGCTTCACAGTAAATTTTTGCAGAATCTTGTCGAATTAGGGAAGGTCCAAGAAAAGTCGCCACTTTGGTTTCCGTATCATATTTTAAGGTATCCGCTTGTAGAGTAAATTCATCATTGATTACAACGACACTGTCTTTAAAAAAGGCTTCTTTTTCATTGACATAATAATAGCCGCGCTTACTGGTGAGTTGTGTTTCTTCATTGGTGAGCATGGCTCCTGTAAAATAGGTAGCCACCTTTGTATCTAGGTTGTATTTGAGTACTTCTGTAAAAAGGCGTTGCTCTCCATTTTCCAAAACCACTCCACGATACAGATCAGCAATTCGTTCATTGCCCAGATAAACCAAAGAATCCGCAAAGACATTCAAAGAATCGCCCTGTTGGATAATGACGTTTCCATAAGCCACCACATCATTTTCTTCAATAATCGCAGTGTCACAATACATAAAAGCATCTCCTTGCCGCAATTCCACTTGTCGATCTACTTTCATCAACATTTGAATTTGGCGACCTTCTTCCTGAATGTATTCTCCAATATCTGAGTGATCGACGATTACTGGTTTTTGTTCGGTCGTATCTTGGGTTTCAGGCGCTGGCGTTTCGGGCGTAATTTGCGCAGCAAGTTGCCCCAGCGAGATCAGTACTAGGAAAGGAATAAGAAATATTATTTTTATTAGGTACTTCATTGTTTTATGGTTCTCTGACAAACCGACAGCGGAGGTTCACGAGGAACGAGCTAAACCGACACCGGAGGTTCACGAGGAACGAGCTAAACCGACACCGGAGGTTCATAAACAAAGTGAACTAAATCCGTGTGTGAGTCAACCAAAAAGAAAAAAAACGCTTCTTTTTGGTTATCCACAGGATTTCTCCAAGAACGTATTTTATTTAAAATGCTGCATCAACTCATTTATTGTTTTTCTGTTCCTGTTTACACTAAAAGCTCTGCTCCCTCCTCTCCTACCAAGCTCCCAATAGCAATTCCCATACCGCCCATTCTGACCGCTACCGCTACCCTAGAGGTAATTGACTTGACGATTGGTTTTTTCGTTGGCCCTACGCCTAGTATACCACTCCACCATTGTTCTATCTCTATTTTTTGGTTGGGGCAAATCATTTCTTCCAATAATTTAAGCAATTCTTTCTGAATCAAAGAGGTCGTTCCGAAAGTATTGGTTTGTTCCTCCTCAGGGGCAAGGCTCCTACCACCACCAAAAAGAATCCTAGCATCAATATTGCGAAAGTAATAATAGCCGCGATCATAATGAAAGCAGCCTTTGATTTTTAACGCTGCAATTGGTTTTGTTATCAAGACTTGGTTTCGGGCAGGAAGTACTTCTAGCTCTGGTAATAATTGCTTCGCAAAGCCATTGGTCGCAATCAAGACCCTTGGTACTCGTAATTCCCAGCCATTATCTAAAACCAAATCTACCCCAACAAGTCCCGACTGAAAAGCGACTAATCCCAAGCCATTGATGATCTCCACTCCTATTGCTCGCGCTTTAGCAATCAATGATTTCATCATCTTTCCCGTATCAATCTGTCCTTCCGCAGTATTTACCATCAACTTTTCCACACCTGCAAATCCAAATTGGGACAATTGCTGATCCACATTCTGATAGATAGCTGGCCTACCGGTAATCTTTGCCAGCTCTTGATTGAGGAAGGCCATTTTCTCCTGACATTCCTCATAAGCTTCCTGATCTTCTGTCCGAAACAATTCAAAACCGCCCCATTCTTTATAAGCGATATTTTTATCTCCTAATCTTTCTCGCAGCCGAGTCAAGCCTTTCCACCTTTTGGCAACCAGTTCAAAAACTTCTGTTTCCGATTGTTCCCTTAAGTCATCCAAAAGTTCTGTAGGACTTCCAAAACAGGCAAAACCAGCATTTCGGGTACTTGCACCAGAAGGCAAAGGCCCTCTATCGATCAGTAAGACCTGCAAATTGGGAGCTTTCTCCTTCGCGAAAATAGCCGCATTGAGCCCAACAATTCCGCTTCCGACGATCAACAAGTCGATTCCTTTAAAAAATTGGGTGGCCTCCCAATAACTCAATTCTGGGGCATTGGTCTTAATCATCAATCAAAAGTGAGAAACAAAGGTTGGTTTTTCAAATCCAAGGAGAAGAAAAATGAAGCTTTTTTTGCAAAGCATCCATTTGCGGGGCTATATTTGCTAAGCGTTTACAGGTTTGGAGGCAAAGCTAGCTACTTGTCTTTTTTGACGGTCCATTGAATTTACCTTCCGATCCATCTAATAGCGCTTATTCTAAGAGCCTGTTTAAAATTTATTTTAGGTTGAAAATCAGTAATTTATGGTTC
>CAYQRA010000454.1:0-5904 GCA_964419315.1 uncultured Saprospiraceae bacterium
GTCTGGCCAGCCGGACAGGCACTTACAATAATTCTCAACCTCCATTTTAAAAAACTTCAACGAAATAAATCGAATTGAAAAAATTTGTTCAACTTCTTTCTCAATTGGAGAAAAGTAAAAATGCGCCAGATCAAGAGTTGGTGTATTTACGCTTTTTTAAAAAATCCGACTCTACAGATATTTTGTGGGCACTATGGTTATTGACCGATCGAAAACCTAAAAAATGTTTGTCGTCTGTGCAATTAAAAGATTGGACTTTAGAAGCGATGGATATCCCCGAATGGTTGTTTGAAGAATCTTTGGCTGCAACGGGGGATTTAGCAGAGACTTGTGCTTTACTATGGCGAAAGACTAAAGAGGAATCTAGGTCTTTAGCGGAATATATGGAAGCGCTCTTGGGGCTCAATCAGCAAGAGGAGCCAGAGAAAAAAATCATACTTACGGAGCTTTGGCAGGTCTTAGAAGGAAAAGAGCGGTATTGGCTAAATCGATTATTACTGGGTACTTTTCGGTTTAAAATTAGTAAGAAAAAATTGATTCTAGCGCTTTCTAAGTTTACAAAAAAGGAGGAGCATACGCTTTGGTATCGACTGTGGTCGGATTGGAGTCCGAGAGAAATTTCTTTTGCCGATTTATTTTTAGTCCCGCAGGAAATGGATGATTGGCTTAGACCTTATCCTTTTCCTATTATTCAAGAAGTGGAGACCGCACGGAAACCCGTTGCATCGATCTCCAAGTACCAGGCCACTTGGTTTTGGGAAGGTATTCGGGGGCAGTTATTGAAGCGGGAAGGGCAGTTGTTTATTTGGTCGGCAGCGGGGGAGTGGTTGACTGGAAAATTTCCAGAGTTTGTGGTTTTACAAGATTTATTGCCAGATGGAATGGTGCTCAATGGAAGTATTTTGGGTTTGTCGGAAGGACGAGTTTTGGAAGCTAAAATGATTCGAGATCGAGTGGCTAAAAAACGACCGACCAAGAAATTATTGAAAGATTGTCCGGCTGTTTTTTTAGCAGAAGATATGCTGGAATATGAGGGGAAAAGCCTTGCACCATTGGCCTTTACAGAACGTACCCAAATTCTTAACGAATTCTTGGATCAATATACCAATAATGTTTTAAGCCATTCTGAAAAACTACCTTTTAAAAATTGGTCAGAGCTTAAAAAGCTGTTGCCTTCGGCTAGAGATGAGTTTGCCAAGGGCATGCAATTGCGTCTTTTGCAGGGGGATTTTTCTTCGCCTGTTTTGTATTTACCCTGTCCTCCTTTAGAATTATTGGTGGTATTGCTTTATGTGAGTCGAGATGAACGTAAGCCCGGTCGTTTTTCTGAATTGAGTTTTGCAGTTTGGAAAAATGACGATTTGGTGCCGATTGCAAAATGTGCCAACACCCTTTCAGAAGAAGAAGTCTTGGAGCTAAAAACATTTATCCAACAACATACAATTGAACGTTTTGGTCCTGTAACCTCGGTCGAAGCGGAATTGGTTTTTAAAATTTCTTATACCGGTCTAATTCTTTCTACTAGGAAAAAATCTGGTTTGGATCTACAGTTTCCAAGCTTAGTCTCTTGGGAGAAAGAGAGAACTATTGATGAGGTAGAAGATTTATTGGATTTGCACCGCCTGCAAAGAAGACTTTCTGGAGAAAAAGAATAATTGAAAAGAATTATTTGGAAAGTATTAAAGAAATGTCCTATATTTGCAATCCATTTCAGGCTACTTACCAAAATTAACGTCATAAAAATTTCTTGTCAAAGCAATTGAGCTTCCCCCAGAGCTCCCTAACCACTTGTGTAATTTACTAACCAAACATTATATTAAAATGAAAAAATTATCCCTATTTGTATGCACACTACTTTTATTTTTTTCCTGTGGGAAAGAAAACCTAAGGCCTAATGGACAAGATGGTTTTCAAGACACAGAACCTTTACCAATAACTGAAATTGATAAAATCGTTATCCGCACTTTAGAAAAAAATAACGAGTTCAAATGGTCGATGGTTGATGCAGAGGTAAGCTGGAGTGCTTTGGTAAAAAGCGATTCTTTACTATCCATTGGTTATAAGCCAACTGGCTCTGGAGATATTAATGATATCATGCACCTCATCGATTTGAATGCTAAGCCTTGGGCGGATGCTCGTTTGAAAATCATGAAGAAAATTGTTGAGATTCAAAATATTACAGAAGACAAAACCGGAACAGTAGATAATCTGGAGGTTTATGTGAGCGAAAAATTACCGTATATCCAGATTAAAACTGGAAATCGGGAGGTATTGGAATCATTATTAGCTATGGAAGAAGTGCGTTATGCGGAGCCTTTGGGATATGGGGAGTCTATGGTAAAGGCAGAAAATCGCTCTTCAGGAAGTGGCTGTGGTGGTAGTCAATTATCTAGTTTGCCAGCAGGAGATTACACGACTTACGGAAATAACGGAATCGCTCCTTGGAATTATGACAATATTAATGTGAAATCTGCATGGAATTCTAGTCAAGGTGCAGGGATCACTGTTGGTTTGATTGATACAGGGGTATCTGATGATCAAGATAATTTGGGATCTCAGTTTGCCGTAGGAAGTTCTACTGGTCGAACAATTGAAAAATACAGTACTTATGTAACCTGCTCCGGTTGGTGGTGGTGGAGATCTTGCTCTAATGCTGGACCAAATGAGCAGTGTGGTCATGGAACCACAATGGCTGGCTATATTGCTGCTCCACTAGGAACGAGTACGCAAAGTACTATGGGAGTTGCTTATAAAGCTAATTTGATTTCTTACCGAGGTACTGGCGATGTAATTATCAACTCTTCGGAAGAACGTCAAGGAGTTAGTGATGCACTTTATGCTTTAGGAAGTCGTTCTGATGTAGATATCATCAGTATGTCAATTGGTGATGTATTTTATAATGGTCAAGTTGCGGATGCAGTAGTTTATGCTCATAATAATAATAAATTACTTTTCTCTGCCGCAGGTACTTCTACTTGGTTTACGAATTGGGTAGGTGTTATTTTCCCCGCCAATATGGCTCAAACAGTAGCGGTAACTGGTGTTACCGATAAGTCTAATTCGCTGAAAGAATGTAGTACTTGTCACTATGGTAGTGCGGTGGATTTCTGTATTATCATGCAAAGAGATGGACAATCGAGTCGAACTTCTTTGTCTATCGGAGTTAACCATTATTCTCCAATCAATTATCCGCAATACGTAGGAGGTTCTTCTTGTGCAACTGCTACTACAGCAGGTATTGCAGCTTTGGTATGGTCTGAAAACCCTGGTTTCACCAGATCTCAGGTGATTAACAAGCTAAAGCAGGCTTCTTCTGAGTATCCAAACAAAGATAGCGACTTTGGATGGGGAGTAATTGATGCAGCAGCAGCAGTAAATTAAAGAAGATTAAATAACAAGCTGTTTGAAAAAGCGCTATTCTCTAATCGAGGATAGCGCTTTTTTTATCTTTTTTATGGAGATGATGGGCATTTTTGCTTAGGTTTTTGATTTTGTAACTTATTGACATATAGGTTTTTATGTTTTAAAAGTGTTCGTTTTTTTGGTAAAAATATAGGGTGGTATGTCGGACTTTTGCTGCGAAAATAGAGAAGTCTTTGCTGTAGATTTACGTCAGATTTGAAGATCAGTTGGATGGTTATATGGCAATAGTTTCTTTTAACCTATCCTATTAAGTTAAGAATCAAAATGATCCGATTCTCCTATTTAATACTTCTTCTATCTCAATTTGGTAATAAACAATCTCTCTATATCAATGCCTGCTCGGAAGAGTGGGTATTTTTTTTGGGGATACTTAAGGAGCTGTTTGAATTTGGTTTTTGAGAATTGTCATCGGTCATTTTTTAGTTAGCCAAGTCTCGTCTTGTCGCGACACAGGGGTTAAATAGTAGGAATAAGTTATTGGTTTTTTGATGCTTCTTTATTGTTGTTGCTTGTTTAAAATATTGGTTGTTAGTTTTTTATACATTTGGATGTTGTTTATGAGGGGCTATTTACGAGGGTGGAATTTCTTTTTAATGATACCGCTAGGCCGCTAATTATGACTTAATATTGTAATGTAATCGGAAGTAAAATGAATGATTACAATTGTCTATACCGAATTAATTAAAAAACAAAAATCTAAGAACATGAGAAATTCTAAAAGCACTCTTGCTCAAACCGCACAAAAATTATCAAAAGCTCAGATCATCGCTAGTTTGGTCGCAAAGAATCTAAAAGGTGGAACAGGTGGATGCCCTCCACCAAGATTAAGCCGAGCTTGTCCTCCTCCAAGACTTTAATCCTAGAAAACTTACAGCAGTGCTGTTCGATAAGCCTTGCCCAGTAGTAAAAACAGCTAAATATAGAAACAAAAGCCTGTTCTTCGGAATAGGCTTTTTGTTTTGGGAGCCTTGTAGTAAGTTCTAGTTTTGGTGTTTTTTAAGCACATTTCACTAGTTTAACTCATTGTTTATTAGTGTTTTATATGTTTTTTTAAAGCGATTTTGGTGGAAGTATTTGGGGGCAATTGTTCCTTTGTTGATGATTGTTTTGAGCAGTTGATGGTCTATATTTGTAATGTAATCGGAAGTAAAGTATAAGATTACAAGAGAGCAATACCGAATTAATAAAACAAAAAACAAAGAACATGAGAGATTCAAAAAGCACTTTAGCACAAACGGCACAGAAATTATCAAAGGCTCAAATCATTGCTGGCCTTGTCGCAAAGAACCTAAAAGGTGGAACTGGAGGATGTCCTCCACCAAGATTAAGCCGAGCTTGTCCTCCCCCAAGACTTTAATAAAATAAAATACCATCCCTTATTTGGGCGATAAATCTTGCCTAAAAAATACAACTAAAAATAGAAAGGAAAGCCTGTTCTTCAGAACGGGCTTTTTCTATGTTATAGAAAGGGAGTTTAAATATTGCTTATTTAGTTGTGTTTTTCTGAATTAGTCTTGATTTAAAACAACTTCCATAAGTTTATTGGGTGGAAAGAGAAGAATGGTGTGTTTTGTTTTTTTTTAAAATAAAGTTTTATTTAGGGTCTTTTTTGTGGTTTTTTATTTGGCTAATTGCTTGTTTGTTAGTTTTTTATAGATGTAAATGAGGTGCTTTATTCTGGAAATAGTAAGGGCAATAGAGGTATAGGTGATGGTAGACCAGTGTATTTCTCGCTGTATATTTATGATGTAATCGGAAGTGAAATAAACGATTACGAGAGAGCAATACCGAATTAATAAAAAACAAAACACAAAGAACATGAGAAATTCAAAAAGCACTTTAGCTCAAACGGCACAGAAATTATCAAAGGCTCAAATCATCGCTAGCTTGGTAGCTAAGAACTTAAAAGGCGGAACTGGTGGATGTCCTCCTCCAAGACTAAGCCGAGCTTGTCCTCCTCCAAGACTCTAATTAAAAAAATTACCTTAATAAATAAAGCAAAAGCCTGTTCTTCGGAATGGGCTTTTTGCATGAAGGATAAGTAAGAGTAGAAATTACGGCTTTGTTTCTTCCTGGTTTGCGGGGGAAGGAGGTATCCTGCGTATCAAATTGGCTTTTTGTTACATGTAAAGTACTGATTTCGTTTTCTTTCAGAGCTGGAAATACTTGCCTGCCTGCGTAAGGGAAGTAGTTCCGACACCGAAATACCAAGAAACGAGATGAAAAACAGATTATAAAAAATTAAGTTGACACGCATGGGCAAGTATGCCTCTCAAGAAGGGTCTAGAAAAGGCTAGTTTTTCTTATGATTCTTATCTGTACCGGGGAATGATTTTTGTAGAAAGAAGCTTTTATTCTTGGTCTATTGGATAGCTTTTTATTTTGTTAAATGGCTGATTATTAGTTGCTTATAAATAGAAATGGTATTTTTGAAATAGAATTAAATGGGGTTTGGTACGCTGTTGGTGATGATAGAATACT
>CAYQRA010000455.1:0-5890 GCA_964419315.1 uncultured Saprospiraceae bacterium
CAATCAGGATGGAGTCGTGGTGCTTCCAACTTCTGTAGGTAGTACCACTAGCCCTAACCCTGCTGGAGGTGCCTATAATAAAGGACGAACTTTGACTCATGAATTGGGCCACTTCTGGGGCCTTCGACATATCTGGGGAGATGGTGGCTGTAGTGTAGATGATTTTTGTGCAGACACTCCTACTTCTAGTAGTGCCAATTTTGGTTGTCCGAATGCCACCAAGTGTGGTAGTTCTGATATGGTAGAAAACTATATGGATTACACGGATGATAGCTGCATGAATATTTATACCGAAGATCAAAAAGCAAGGATTCAAGCAGTATTGGCAAACAGCCCTAGAAGATCGACCCTCGCTAATAATAATACCGCTTGTAATACTACTCCTGCTTGTTATGAGCCGGAAGATTGTAATTCCACTGTCAATAGCTACCCCTATAACCAAGGATTCGAAAGTTCTTTTGGTGGATGGGAACAAAATCAGTGTGATGACTTTAACTGGACTCGAAGAAGTGGGGGGACTCCTTCTAGTGGAACAGGCCCTTCAAGTGCCGCTCAAGGTTCTTTTTATGCTTACATGGAATCTTCCACTCCCAATTATTCCAATAAAAAAGCAGACTTATACAGTCCTTGCTATAATCTAGTGGGGGAATCCTCTGCTGAATTTTCTTTTCGGTATCATATGTATGGATCATCCGCTATGGGAAGCCTTGTCTTACAGGCTAGAGAAGATGATGAGACGGATGTCTGGCAAACAGTTTGGTCCCGATCAGGTAATCAAGGAAAT
Organism: uncultured Saprospiraceae bacterium; assembly: GCA_964419315.1. Lineage (GTDB taxonomy): Bacteria > Bacteroidota > Bacteroidia > Chitinophagales > Saprospiraceae > CALLVY01. The sequence goes on from CAYQRA010000455.1 coordinate 785, forward strand.
TCTTGGAGAACGGCTGATGTAGATTTATCTGCCTACTTAGGTACGACTATGAAATTGAGATTCCTTGGACAAACAGGAACAACTTGGAAAGGAGATATGGCTATTGACGATTTAGAAATGAGTACTACAGCATCTTGTACAAATATTGGCGTGTCTATCACCTTGGATAACTATCCAGAAGAAACAAGCTGGTCTATAAAAAATGGTGGAACTACCATAGCTTCCGGTGGAAATTATGGAGGAAACCCAGGGGCTACGGTTAATGTTTTCCCATGTTTGCCTTCTGGTTGTTATACCTTCCAAATCTTAGATTCTTATGGTGATGGTATCTGCTGTAATTATGGAAATGGATCTTTTACCGTGACCAATAATTCAACGGGTGCAACCATCGCTTCTGGAGGAGATTTTGACAGCCAACTTACTTTTAATTTCTGTGTAAATGGCCTCTTACAAGAGCCCGATCCTCAAGAAAGCAGACGAGTGAGCGCACCAAGTACGGAAGGACTTTCCTTATCACCAAATCCAGTGCAAGATCAAGTCAACGTGACTTTTAAATCTAAATTGGATCAGGAAGTTGAGGTTCGAATAATGAATCCAATGGGTAGCTTGATTAGTCGTTCCGAGTGGGCGGTAAATGAAGGGATGAACCAAGATATAATTTCGACTTCCAATCTTCAAAATGGCTCTTATATCTTAATGATCAAACATGGAGAACGATACCATACTCAACGATTTGTCGTGATCAAATAAACGTTATTTTGATTGCTGATAGATTTAATTCTTGAAAGAATTAAGAAGTCCCCAAACCGCAGGTCGGAATGGGGACTTTTTTCTTCGCATTATCTTTTCTAATATCAACTCGGCACATAAACTTTATACTGGTATTTAATCACCAAATCTTTCCCAGCATCCAGACTCGTTTCCCAGCAGACATCCGTCGTTTTATTATAACTTCCACCGCGACCAACTCGCTCTGCTTTAAGCCATTTGACATTTGATTCTTCCAAGGCACCAATGATCGTTCGACGAATATTTAGATCTATCTTTTTGGTCTTGTAATTTTTGACTTTCACCTCCCCTTCTATCGTTACTAGATCAAAATAATAATTTTGATTATTCAACCTTTTCTTAGCTTTGACCACTCGGTCAATTTCTTTTTCGGCATGCTTGATGCGTACATCTGGAGCATTGGTCAATTTTACAAAAGTATTTCCCTTGATGGAAGTATAGGACAATTGATCTTGGCTAATCGGACGAGTTCCGTCTTGTTGATTAACGACTAATACCGATCCTGTGGTCCAAGGGTATGGGGTTTCGTTATTTAATTTTACACTGTGAATGACTGGATTTTGATTGTCAGCTGAAAACAAAAATTCTTTTTGATAGTAATTTTTATTCTCTGTGTTTTGTGGAAGATTGGCTTCATAGATATGAGCAATTTCTATGGGCGCTTCAAACAATTGATAATGTGCTCTGCCGCCTTTTTTGAGCGATACATTTTTTAAAGAATAAAAATACAAATCTTCTGTCGCCTGCCCTTCTACGCCTCCACTTGGCCCGATTGCCTGTCCACCGCCATTACTTTCTATCCCATAACTAATCGACTGAGTAGAAAAGGTATTAGAAAAATTTAGATTGGTATTGCGTCCAGCATTGGTCGCTACATTTTGCAAAAAATCTACTAAGCCGCTCAATCGATCCACAAAGCGAAAATTAGGAACTCCCACCACAAAATTCAATGCGGTATTCTCAATATCCTCCACATCATTTTTCAATTCGGCTCGCAAAGTCAAATTGGCTTTGGTCTCTGACTCCAATTCCAGCAGATACATCGGCGACCAAGAAATCCCTCCAGCAAGGTACATCATATCCAATTTTTGCCGAGCCTGGTTATTGGTAAAATCCACTTCTAGCACGTGTTTCTCTTCTTTGATTTCCTTAGTCAATAATTGTTCAGGTTTTTCCAAAAAAGATAATTTTTGAATAGCTGACACAGGAAACGTCAACCATTCCGTTTCTGTTTTAAAAGTAATCACGTTTTGTAAAGCCATAGGGCGAATGCCTCTCTTGGCTAAGTCTTTTTGTTTTTCTTGCACACTTTCTACCATTCCCTCCAAGGGTGTTTCTTCCTCTTTTAGCCATAGCTTTATTTTCTTTCCTTTATTGAGTGCGATCATTTCTGAAAAATTAGTGGCGCCCCATTTTTCCTCTCGGCTCAGCGAATCTGGATAAGCAGAAAGATGTTTTAAATTTCCTGTGGGCGAATGAATCCACATGGTCCCAAAAAGCGCCGTCGGAAAATCATTGATCATTTGATACTTTCCATCTTTAGTCGCTACCTCTCCTTCTTTGATAAAGAAAGCCGAACTGTTTTTAAAAATAGAAATCGATTGGGTTTTAAAATCCTTACCGCTTTGAGCGAATAGGGAGCAGGTAAAAAGAGAGAAAAAAACGAAGAGGAGATTTTTGGTAATCATGGATTTGATATTTTTTTAGGACGGAAAAAATTATATTTTTTTGAGCTTAAGCGAAGGCTTCTATATAAAATTGGTTTGATGATTTTGGCTAAAATAGCCGTTCTATCCAATTAGAACAAAGTCTATTCAACGAAATATTTTTTTAATTCTAGTCCACACTCTTTTCCAAAAAGATGGTCTGAGTCCTACAAGCTCTCCTCCAATAACCGTATCGTCAAACATCACAATTTTCACTTCCTTATTTTTAACCTCCGTCAATTTAAAACGAAAACTTTCAAAGCCCACATATTGAACACTTATGATTTTCTTTTTCAAATTCTTATTGAGGAACTCAAGTTCAAAATTTCCATCCAAATCAGCAAGTATCCCACTACTGACCTCATCTATCTTTACATCTGCTCCAATCAATGGTTCGCCTTCGCTATCGACAATTCTTCCTTTTATTAAAGTTGTATTTAAACTATCCAGATTGATTCCGTATGAGACAATGATCAATTTTGATTCATTAGAATTTTCATCGTTGTTATTCGTCTTTTTTGATGAGTTACAAGCGATAGCATTTAATAGAATAACTATTGCCAAAGCTTGTTTCCAGCTATCGAATTGACCCTTAAAAAATCGACCATTGGGGTTCTTATTAGACCATTTTTCCAAACGGCTAAAACTACATCTAACTTCCTTGATAATTTGGCTAAGCTGCATTTTATATTTAGGTTCTCTAAGAAAACAAAGTCCTCCTACTCCTACAAAATTATAATTTTGTAATCCGATAATTCTGATGTCCCAAGTCCAAACCGAAATAGCGGTACAAAAAATCCTTAGACCGCTCTTTAATGGTCTTTCGGTTGAGGGAAAGGTCAAAGTCAAATTTCCAATTTTGCGCAGCAATCCTTTTTTGCATCACCGCAGGATGAGTCCCTGTAAAAAGGCGGAGTTCTTGGATGTGTTTTTCATAATCAAAAGTATCCGCCTTTAGGATGTTCTGGTCGATCCATTGATCGTCATGCCAATACTTATTAAAATGCTCTTGTTTTCGTTGCATCACTTCTGGTGCCTTGACCCAACCATAATGATGCACAAAAGCCTCAATTGGGTGGGCATTGAGTTTTTCATTTGCTCCTTTCCTGAAACCTTGCGCATCTTTGTAAGAATAAATCGAAGGATTATTTTTGACCACTCGGATTTCTCGTTTGTACCAACTAGACGAAGTACCCACATAATCATAGGAACCATAAAAATGGAGGTAATGGAACAATAAGGCATCTATGTGCTTGGCGTCCTTGGTTTTTTGCATCGCCTGATAAATCGCATCCAAGTATTTTTCGTGAACCACTTCGTCGCCTTGAATGTAAAAAGCCCAATCACAATCCTTGGAAATCGCAGCAAAAGCTTTGTCGGTTTCTAAAGCCAATACCTGCCCGCCTTCGCGTAAATCTTCGGCCCACTCCGTTTCGATAATTTTGATCTTTTGCGGATCAATCTGGCGAATCAAATCCAAAGTCGCATCTTCCGATTTTCCAACCGCCACCACAAAATCATCACAAAGGGGCAAAACCGAGCGAATCGCCTCCTCTATCGGATAATCGTATTTGATGGCATTTTTGATAAATGAAAAACCGGTCACCTTCATACTACTTGCTCTGATTTTTGTTTTTACTTTCGTTTGATTTTTGAAATAGTTTGTCCTTCCGCCTGCGCTGTCTCTCCCATATCTTCCTGACTCAAGGCTACAGCAGATAGAATCAAGTTTTCTACTTTTTTATTCTTAAAATCGGCTGTTTCAAGGATGGGAATATGGCGAATCAATTTACCCGTTCCTTGCAATAATCCATCCGGGTCGGAAAGCAAGACGCCTTTATTGAATCCTAGGTTGAGGTGATTGGTATAAATGGGAATGTGGCAAAAGCCGTCTCCTAGTTTTTTGCTGAGGCTAAATACGGAAGTTAGGGCGTGGGTATGGTAAAGCAATTCGTTGCAATCGGGATGGATGGAAAATAGAAATTGGCGCAATTCGGTATATAGCTCGATGAGTTCGGCAGATTTGAAATCTAGGTAGTATTGAAAATCGGGATGGATGGATCTGGACATGATTGTTTTTATAGTGAATTGGGCTTAGTGATTGACCAATTTATAATGCGCTATTATTTTTTCCGCCACTGCTTCCACAGACAAATTGGTATTCTCAATTTTAAAGATGGATTTATTGGTCAAATCTCCTGCTACGGAATTCATTCTATGCTTTTGATCACTTTTCAATAATCGTTTTTCAGAAGCTGCTACATCTCTTTTCGATGCTTTGTGTTTCAATCTGTTTTCGTGTCGGTTCCTAATCAGGCGTTCTTTTAAATCGCAGACTAATTCGACCAAAGCTACTTTAGGATTTCTGCGAGAAAAGATCTTGATTATTTCATCAATGTATTCTTCATCTTCTTTTTCATCAAAAGCCCAGACCATCGTAAAGATCAATCCCTCCACTTTGCTATTCGCAATTTCTTCGAAGATATCAAATCTAATTTTTTTGTCTAAATGCTTAAAATTGGGGGTACCAAAGTCAAAAAACTGATTCACTAATTCTAAAGACAGATGGTTGTGGAATAATTTATAGCCTGTCTTTTTTTGTAACTCCTGC
>CAYQRA010000456.1:0-5879 GCA_964419315.1 uncultured Saprospiraceae bacterium
CGGGCACATAGCAAATGGTGATTATACAATTAACCAAAGTCTTTTAAAGTTTCATTATCTTGCTCATGTAATAAGCGTTTATCCAACGAAAGACCTTAATGGGGATAGAGTCATCCTCAGAAAGCAACTAGAAGAACTGGTAGAAAAAGAAACGACACCAGCACTTGTGATCAGAACGCTACCCAATGATGGTTTGAAATTGAAGACCAATTATTCAGGTAGCAATCCCCCGTACTTAGCCGCTAACGCAATAGAATATTTAGTAGAATGTGGAATCGAACACTTGTTGCTTGATCTGCCTTCTGTAGATAGAGAAGAAGATGAAGGCCAATTGGCCGCTCATAAAGCTTTTTGGAATTATTCAGGAAATCGACGAACCAACTGTACCATCACAGAGTTAATCTATGTAGAAAAAGGGATCAAAGATGGTTTGTATTTATTAAATATCCAGATCGCCCCTTTTGAAATAGATGTGAGCCCAAGCAAACCGGTTCTGTATCGTCTAAGAGAATTATAAGCAACGAATCTTAATCTTACAATTAAATAAAAGAGAACTTAGAGAACCAATTTCTCTGATAACTCCGACCATTTTTTAACCAAACCAAAATAAATGTTGTAGCATGCATTTTACTCCTTCTGCATATCGATCCAAAATTTACCGCGATTTCAAAGAAATTGATTCTTGTGAATACCGAAACATCATTCGGTTTTTTGAAGAAAACCAGAAAGATATTCATAACCTAGAATTGGAAGAATATTTTGAACTGATGGTTACTTACCTCAGTGCCTTGTTTGAAATTGGTGCTTATGAACGCTATCTACGATTGGCAGATGGAGCGATAGAAACGTCTATCATTCACAACATCCATTTCTTTAGAGGAGAAGATGTTTATCGCAAATTGCTTTTCCGAAAGGCCGCATCCCATTATAATTTGCTACAAAATGAAAAAGCAGAACATGTACTCCGCGAATTGATAAAGATGGATCCTTATGATGAAGATGCCATTAGCTTTTTGAAAAAATGTCTTTGGGTTAAAAAGCCAAAGTTTATTAGCAATACCCGTGGCTTGAGTATCGTCCTTTTCTTTATTGCTGCTGCAATCATTGGGGCGGAGTTATTATTGGTAAGACCTTATTTTCAGGAATACACGGCCATCGTAGAAGTTACTCGGATTGCTATTTTTGCTTTTGGATTGATGGCCATGTTTAGTGGTGATGTATTCCACCAATTGCGATTAAGCTTACGCACCAAGAAGTTTGTAACAGAAATGCGCTTGAAAAAGGAAGGGGCTTAGTCTCTTTTCACTTCTGACCGTTTATTCAATAATTCATCTTCTAAAATCAATCTTAAGTATAGAGTCGCTTCGCGACCAATACCATCTACCTCACGTTTTGAAAAACAGTATTGATTTTTTCAAAACCAGCTTCCTCCAGTCAAAGGATTTGATTTTCTAACCTAGAAGGAGAATCATAAGTCATTATAATAATCCATCAAAAATTATCACTCCTCTTCTACTGTTCCTTGTCGGAAAGCTTTTTCCACGGCTCTAAGTGTATTTAGGAAAGGCTTGATTGCTTCTATCTTTAGAACAACCTCGATAAAACAACCAAAAAGTAAAAGGATTTTTAAAGCTAGCGAATCAATACTACAACTCCCGTTTTCTTCACCACGGTTCCATCTTCTTGGGTAACTTGAATGACATAAGTATAAGCACCACCAGGAACTAGACGTAGACCATTTCTCCCCGTCCATCCTTCATCAATGTCTGTAGTCGCAAAAAGAGTTCCTCCCCAGCGATCCAAAATCACCATGCGATAATCAACATTTTCACCAAAAACAACTACTGGCTTAAATCGAGTATTGATTCCAGAAGGCATAAATGCATTGGGAACAAAAATACTACTGGTTTGGCGAACGCAGGTTTGATTAGACCTAGACGAGACTTGTTGAATACTGCCATCAGATAATTCATATTCTGCATTGGCAATGACGTGATAACAGATATTGGCTTCCGCTTCATTGGTAGGGTCTACTAAGTCGGAAAAAGAGGTCTGCCCATCGAGGATGGTTTCTAATAGACTTTCTTGGCCATTGACCGTTCGGTAAAGCTCATAATTATTAAGACTTCCTCCTGCTACATCGTAGGCGGTCCATTCAATTTGGTTGGTCAAATTTTCTTGAGCAAGACCAGAAAGGAAAATAGTAGTCGCATAATTAGATTGGAAAGTTGAATCGCAAAGGTCTGTGGTTTCAATGCGAAAATATTTTTTCCCTTCTTGTGGATTGAGCGTATTTTCTACCAGAGAATTTTCTGCTTGTAATGGATTGGCGGGAGTTTGATTATTGAATAAGGTATAATTATTATTCTGTGGAGCGGTCCAAAAAGTGATTTCCTTAATTTCCGCATCTGTATTCCAAGTCCAATTGAGGTCAATGCTATTGTCTGTGTTGACTGAGACATTTTTTAAATCCAAATCTCTAACTCCTTGGATCAATTGAGGAGTTAGTTCTACAGCATTAGATTTTGCAGAAAAACTATTTCCTGCATGAAAGGCTTCCACATAAAAAGAATAAAGGCGTCCTTTCAAAGCATCTTTATAGGCAAAAGTAGTAGCGCTCGAATCGAGTGTTGCGACCAACTCCAAAGGACCATTATCAAAAGACAACCAGACTTCCTGTCGAGCAATCCCATTTTCCCAGTTTCTATATTTGTTCCAATTCAGATTGATGGTTTGGGTGCAAGGATCGACACTTTGTTGAAGAAAAATAGAAGAGTGGGGCAATCCAAAAATGCTACTACTTCCACAAGGGTCGAGTGCTAGGATAAAATAAGTTTCTGATTGATTGAGAGGATTTGCAGCAAGGTCGATATAAAAAGTATCAGGAGCATCAACAGTATCAATGGGCAGTGTTCCCAAATTAGTAGTGCGATAGACAATATAGGCGGAAGTTTCTGGAGAAGGACTTGGCGACCATTCTACCCGAACTTGATTGCCTTCGATGCTTACACTTTCTATATCTGGTACAGAGGGAGCACGATTGTCGAGTGTAGGAGATGGAATTTTTGTTTCTCCCGGGCAATTGTGATTACTTTCCATGTAATAGAATCGCTGTTGATTGACAGGATTGGAGTGAAAATAATCCAATTGAGAGGGATTGGTAATGCTAACCAATAATGAAAAAGGCCCATTTATATTATCGCTAAAGTAAATATCATAAGATTGAAAAGGGCCGCAAGTATTGAGTGTTGGATTCCAAGATAAAGTATCATTGCGTACGCATAAAAAATCAGGAGGGAATAGCTGCGCCTGCCCCTGTCCTGCCCAGAGGCAGCAGAATAGAAGTAAAACGAATCTGAATTTTTTTTGAGTTAAAATACCCATAGGAATAGGTCTTCTTATTGAAGTTGTTTTAAAATAGACAAATGATTTATTTGCAAGTCATTGAATTCCAATACTTCAGTTAATTTTTTTCACCGTAGCTTTGGCTACGAAAAAAAAATGGAACTTCGTCTTGAAACACAAGCACTTACAACTAATATCAACCTCCATTTTAAAACAACTTCATTGATTTTCTAAATGCTCTTTAAATTTCGCTTCCAAGTTTTTCATTGGATAAATGTCGGCCAACTCATACTCTAATACAAAATTGTCGCCGATTTCTTTTTTATAATAAATCAAGCCAATGTCCTTGGCGTATAATTCGATGCCATTGAATTGCTTTTCTAAATGGCCATTATTAAAATCATCTACCAGTTCTTTTACCTCAAAAACGACACAATCATGATTTTTTCCCTGATAAGGGTAGGTATCTTTTCCCTTATAACGTCTATTGCGGATTAGTGTTGTCGTTTGTAGGGGTTCCTCTTGGAAAGTCCATTTTAGTTTAAATAAAAAGATACCCCCAGAATCTCTCACACTAAAAGGAAAAGCATTATCAGCTTCTACCTCAGCAGGAAAACGAATTTGTTGCCCTGTGCTGTCCATTGAATAGAGGAAATAATCGTCGATTAGACTACCATTATGCACAATTTCGGATCTAAAGAACTGACGAACCACAAAGTCCGCCTCATAATAATTACCTGTAAAGTATAAAGCCGTATCGGTACTTACGCTCTTAAAGTACCAATAGGAAGGCCCCAAGCTATCATTATTAACCGCGCGATACTCGTAAACTAAGCCTTCCTCCAGTTGTTCAACCGGATAATAATAATCTCGAATATCAATTCGATCCTCCTCCGTACAAGACAACAGCCAAAACGGCAGCGTAAAGCAATAGAACAAAAAGAGATAATGCCGATTCATCATGGTAGTTTAAATATTAAATGCCATTTTGGCGTAAAATTAATAAAATTTAGCCTTGGTATAAATTGTGATATTAAGAATATACATTTCATATGATAAATAGTTCTAGCCTAAGCAACTTCTATGTTTTTAAATGGAAATAATACCTTGGTAGACAAATAAAAACAGCCATTTTGTTGCAAAGCACTTTCCTCTCAAGCTATCTTTGTTACTCAAATCTAGTATTCAATTAATAGAAATAAAATATGTTCAAATTTATCTCAAAATCAATCGGTAAACTATTTGGTTCTAAATATGACCGCGACGCGGCAGAATACGAACCAATTGTAGTTCAAATCAACGACGAATACGAACGCTTAAAAAGTGTGAGTCACGATGATTTGAGAAATCGAACCATTGAATTTAGAAAAAGGATTGCCGAGCACTTGGCCGGAATTGATGAAGACATCAATGCAACAAATCAAGAAGCATTGGACGAACCTAACTTTGCTAAGAAAGAAGATCTTTTCCTCGCCGTAGACAAACTTAAAACAGATCGAGATAAGCACCTCGAAGAAATTTTAAAAGAAATTCTTCCAGAAGCTTTTGCGGTAGTTAAAGAAACAGCACGTCGTTTTACCGAAAATGAAACGATCCGAGTGACGGCCACAGAACATGACCGTAATCTAGCCGCTTCCAAAAATCATGTAATGATTGATGGTGATCAGGCAGTTTATAAAAATTCTTGGACGGCAGCAGGGGGAGAAATTACGTGGAACATGATCCATTACGATGTACAGTTGATCGGTGGAATGGTTTTACACGGCGGTAAAATTGCGGAGATGGCGACCGGGGAAGGTAAAACATTGGTGGCTACTTTACCAGCCTACCTCAATGGTTTATCTGGTCAAGGCGTCCATGTAATTACAGTCAATGATTATCTGGCAAGAAGGGATTGCGAATGGATCGGACCGATCATGGAATTCTTATTCCTGACTATCGATTGTATCGACAAATACCGACCACATTCACCAGAGCGACACAAAGCTTACCAAAACGATATCACCTACGGAACCAATAATGAATTTGGATTCGATTATCTAAGAGATAATATGGTTCGCTCTTTGGAAGAACGCGTACAAGGGAAGCACCACTATACGATGATAGATGAGGTGGATTCGGTATTGATTGACGATGCACGAACGCCATTAATCATCTCAGGACCAGTTCCTAAAGGAAGTGATGAGCAAGAATACATGGCGCTCAAACCAAGAGTTGAACGTTTGCTGGCCGCACAAAAGAAATTGGCGACGGATTATCTGGGAGAAGCCAAAAAATTATTCAAAGAGGGAAACACTGGTGTGGAAGAAGGAGATATGGGAATGGCTTTACTTAGAGCGCACCGCGCTTTACCAAAGTACCGACCGCTAATTAAATATTTGAGTGAAGAAGGAGTAAAAGTTATTCTGCAAAAAACAGAAAACTTCTACATGCAAGAGCAATCCAAAAATATGCACTTGGTAGATGAGCCCTTACTCTTTACCATAGAAGAAAAAACACGTAATGTAGACCTGACGGAAAAAGGAGCAGAATTC
>CAYQRA010000457.1:0-5871 GCA_964419315.1 uncultured Saprospiraceae bacterium
TCATGGCTTTATTCCTATCGGTGCTGCTATGGGAGGAGTCAATATTAATGCCCTTGCTCCCAATGCCAAGGAGCAGCCTTTTTATTTTATCCACGGAGCGAATGATAATCCGAATGGAAATTTAACGCCTTTTAAAGATTTACTAGAAGATTTTGATGCGATTACCAATTCTAAGGTCTTGCCCGGTGTGGGACATACGATAGACTTTGCAGATAATTTGGCGATTCTTACGGAAGCTTATCGTTGGATTGATTCGGTCAATTGTGATACTTCTTCGATATCGAGTATCTTCTTTCCAAAGCAAGAAATTTTACGCTGGTCGATCGTGCCCAATCCGGTAAGCGCTGGAGAAGACCTGCGATTGGAGGGGATAGGGTTTGGAGAAAAAGTAGTAACCTATTCTTTGTTTGATATTGGAGGTCAATTGCTGCGAAAAGAAAAAGTAACTGCTGGGTTTAAGGAAAAGACCTTAGAGAAAATCTCTACTCAGGGATTGGACAGTGGACTTTATTTTCTGATGATTGAGCGAGCGGATGGGAGTCAAGAGACGCAGCGTTTGGTGCTTCGCTAGGCAGGTGATTAGGAGTAAACTAGAGTGCTTTATAAATCCTTCAAGAGCACAAAATCAAAATTGAGACTAGCCGTCTTGGAGTCGTATTTTAAAATTAAAACCTTATTGTCGGGGTTTTCCCCATCAAGGCCAGAAGCTAGAAAATCAATTCCTTCCGGAGTTTGATAATAGAAGGATTTTGCAAAGTTGCCGATATCTCCTGCGATGCAAAAAACATCAATCCCCCTTTTTTCTACCTCCAATAATAATGGATAAATTTTGGTGTAAAAATTATTGGGATTGATAAAATAAAAAAGTTCTCCCATTCTCCCATTCGAAATAGATTCCAAGTAGTTGTTTAAATCTGGGTTTTGGTATAGCCAAACCAATTTATGATGCAGTAATATCAAATGCGTTGATTCAGAAATCGTATCGATTACATTGCGGATCATTTCCAACTGTGCTCCTACAAAATTACTGCTACTATCTTGAGTGTCGAGCACGAGAAAAGTAATGTTGTGAGAATTATAAGTATAGAAAGGAGGCCGCTCCGTATATTCTTGCACCAAATCCAAATCATCATAATCGTGGTTACCTAAGGACCAAAGGGTATTGGGATTTCCAAAATCAAGAACCTTATCCAAAGAATCCATTGTCAGCCGATCTTTACTGGTATAAGAAGACAAATCTCCTCCAAGTAGCTTTAGCTCATAAGGTTGGAAATTGATGTTCATCATGCTTTTGTGAAAGGCGGTGTCTTTACTGATACGGCTATGTGCGAGGTGAATCAACTCAAATTTTTCTAAGGTTTTAGATTTTGTGGCGGGGCGGTGGCATGCAGAAAAAGCAAAAAACAATCCAAGGAGAAGAGCAGGAAATAAGTAAGGGATAAGCTTTATACGCATAAAATTCATTTTAAATTTTGGATTGACCAACCATTTTTTAATCCGATGTATCTTTTAGGAGATAAATAGAAAACAAGACAGTAGGCCGGATTCTCAAAAGGAATCTGGCCTTTCATTTTAAAGCATCTGCTTCACTTAATTGGGAAGCAAAGAAACCATAAAAAAAAGTAAAAAACAGAATTCCTTTTTGGGTTTCAAAAATACATTCGGTCAGCATACTTAAGATCAATAAGCTCATAAAAAAAGCGTAGACATAGGCGCCTCGGCGCAAGGCTATTGCCAAAGGCCAAAAAAGTAGAGCCAATAAAATGGCTAGTCCGAGGAAGCCCAATGCAATACTCGTCTGGAGGAATTGATTGTGTGTATTATAGTTTGATTGTAAGGCCCTCGTGATTTGGTCGCGTTGATAAAGGCGGACCAAATTATCTTGGACATCTCCTGTACCATGTCCGAATAGCGGTGACTCCATCACCAACTCTTGTCCTACCTTCCAGATTGGAACGCGAATGTTGGGGGCGACGCTGGGATCGAAAAACTGCTGATAAGCATTGATTAGCCGCGTTTGGGTAGTGGGCACTTGCCACATCAAAGCACCTGTTAGTCCAATGAAAAATACTAAGGAAAAGATTCCGATGATTAATTTTTTTTGCGCGGCCATGTAGCCAATCAAGGCGATAGAAAGTAAAAATATACAGAGTAATAATTGCATTCTTGCGGTCAACAAAAATATAAATCCTAGAAAGTGCAAGACCAAAAGTATTCTGCCTGCTTTTCCTACTAAAGACAATTGATTTTGTTTTCGAAAAAATTCTTCTAATAAGATGAAAATCGAAAAGATTAAATAGATCGCTAAATAAGAAGGGTGCCCCAGTAAGAAACCACTTAGGTATTCGTAGTAAAAGGCATTGAGGCCCGTTTGGAAATATAAAATTGCTGCCCGCGTATAAGCATAGAGCGTGGCGATGGTGCAGCCTGCGATAAAAGCGTGGAGAATATGCGTACGAGCCTGCGGAATTTTTAATGGAACGGCAAAAAGGACGGGCGGCAGAAGTAGAAAAGAAAGTTTGCTTTCCAGATCTGAAAAACCTTCTCCGAGATTGCTGGTATAAAACATACCGAATAAATGCAGAAGGAAAAAGGCAATGGAGAGCATTGGCCAAAGACTAAATGCTTTCTTTCGATGACGTTTGAGGTAGCCACTAGTAGCCGCATTGATGACCAAAAGCAAAACGGCAATTACTGCAAAGCGAGGCAAAATAATGTATAAAAAACAAAACAGCACCAACAAATAAAAATGTATCTGTTGGTGCTGCTTATCCGAAAGGATCATAAGGAGGGCGTTCCGAAATTTAACTCAATTTTTGTTTCACTTCAACAATTTCGTAAGCCTCAATCATGTCGCCAGGTTTGATATCGTTGTAGTTCTTAATCGTAATACCACACTCCATACCATTTTTGACTTCTTTGACATCGTCTTTAAATCGTTTGAGCGAAGAAATTTCGCCAGTCGCTCCCTCTTTCACCGGGAAGATTACGATACCATCTCTAATAATTCTGATTTTAGAATTTCTCGAAATAGTACCCTCTTGTACTTGGCAACCTGCAATGGTACCAATACGGCTGATCTTGTAAGTTTCTTTGATTTCGACCTGTGCCACAATTTTTTCTTCTTTCGTAGGCTCAAGCATTCCTTCGATGGCCATTTTGATTTCTTCAATGGCTTCGTAGATGATCGAGTAGGTTTTGATTTGCACCCCTTCCCGCTCGGCCAATTTACGTGCACCAAGAGAAGGACGAACTTGGAAACCAATCACAATCGCATCGGAAGCAGAGGCCAATAATACATCAGATTCGATGATCTGACCGACCGCTTTGTGAATAACATTTACCTGAACGGTTTCGATAGATTGTTTGATCAAGGAATCTGCAAGTGCTTCGATAGATCCATCCACATCCCCTTTTACGATGAGGTTAAGTTCCTTAAAGGTACCTAATGCCAATCGACGTCCGATCTCATCCAAACTAATTCGTTTGTTGGCTCGTGTGGCTTGCTCTCTCGCAATTTGAGAACGACGAGAAGCTAATTGTCGGGCTTCTTGTTCGCTTTCCATTACTTTGAAAGATTCTCCTGCTTGTGGAGCACCACTTAGACCGAGTACCAATACTGGACTAGCAGGGCCTACTTTTTTGACTTTCTTACCACGTTCATTAAACATGGCTTTGACTTTTCCAGAATGACTTCCAGCCAAAACAGGATCTCCGATTTTTAGATTACCCGTTTGAATCAAAACCTTCGTGACGAAACCACGACCTTTATCCAAAGAAGCCTCAATGACTGCTCCAATAGCAGCACGATCTGGATTGGCTTGTAGTTCTAATAATTCTGATTCTAAGATGATTTTTTCTAGCAACAAGTCTACATTCAAACCTGTTTTGGCAGAAATATCTTGAGATTGGTACGAACCACCCCAGTCTTCAACTAGGAAATTCATACTGGCTAATTCTTGTTTGATTTTCTCTGGTTGTGAACCATCTTTGTCAATTTTATTGATGGCAAAAACCATGGGAACATTGGCCGCTTGGGCGTGACTGATGGCCTCGCGAGTTTGTGGCATGATGCTGTCATCTGCTGCAATAATGATTACTGCAACATCGGTTACTTTCGCTCCCCTTGCCCGCATCGCGGTAAAGGCTTCGTGACCCGGAGTATCCAAGAAAGTGATTTTCTTTTTGTCATCTCCAACCTCTACTTCATAGGCTCCAATGTGCTGGGTGATTCCCCCGGCCTCTCCGTCCATTACATTCGCAGATCGAATATAATCCAAGAGAGATGTTTTACCATGATCGACGTGACCCATTACGGTAACGATTGGTGCTCTTGGTTTTAGATCTTCAGGAGCATCGACGATTTCTTCTTCCTCTACAACTTCTTCCTCTGCACTGATGAATTCTACTTCATTGCCAAATTCTTCTGCGACCAATTCGATGATCTCTGCATCTAGTCGTTGATTAATGGACACGATTACTCCAAGATTCATACAAGTGGTGATGACTTGGGAAACCGGAACATCCATTAAGCTAGCCAATTCAGAAACAGATACGAATTCTGTTAACTGTAATTTTCCAGTTTCTTTTGATGCTTCGATTTGCTCTTGCTTCTCCCGAATCCGTTCCCGATTATCTCTACGGAGTTTTTGACGAGTTCTTTTTCCACCTCCCTTCAATCGGGCCATGGTCTGTTTGATTTTCTCATCAATTTCTTTTTGAGAAACTTCTTTAACTTCATCTCGTCTTCTTCCTCCTCCTCCTGAGCGGTTGTTTCCACCACCTCTATTATTATTGCGGTTATTTCCTCCGCCAGGACTGCTTCCTCGCGAATTATTGGAATTAGAAACCGTAACTTTTTTACGTTTGCGTTTGCGTTTTGTAGGATCTCCTGTAGAAGTACCCGTTTTTGCTTTGTCGCCTTCGCCGGAAGCTGTTTTTTCCGGTTTTTTCTTTTTCTTTGGTTTCTTTAATTTATCAGCATCTATTTTACCAAGAATTTTCAAGCCCTTGAGTTGAGGCGTCTTGGCTCTCATCATGGTACTTTCCGGTTTGCTAGCTGTTTCTTCTGGAGCAGCTTCTTCCTTTTTGGCTTCAGGGCTAGGGCTCTCGGTTGGCGTCTCTTTAGGCGCTTCTACCTTGGCTACAGGCTCAGCGCTTGGTGTTGGCTCAACTTTTTCCTCCGGTTGAACTACCTCTTCTGCCACTGGAGCCACCTCTTCTGCCACTGGAGTTTCTTCGGTTGGAGGAGTTGGTTTAGGCTTTTTGGCATCCAAATCTACCTTTCCAAGGATCTTCAATCCTACTTTGGGTTTTTCTTCCACTTCCAATTCAACAGCAGGTTCTTCTACTATTGGTTCAGGAGTTTCTTCTACCACGGGGATTTCTTCCACGATTTCTTCCACAATTTCCTCTTCTTCAACAGGAGCAGGCGGTGCTGGTGGTGGTGTTTTGAAAATGGAAGTTTCTTTTGGAGGGGTAATAGCCGGAGCGTCTTTTTTAGGCGGGATACGATTCCCAATGATGAGGGAATCTGCCTTTTCTTTGATCGCCACAGAGTTTTGAAATTCGAGAAGAAGAGTCTCGTACATTTCATCCGTAACCTTTGACGTAGGTTTATTGTCTATCTCGAAGCCTTTGTTGAGCAAATGCTCTACAATGGTCGACGTACCTACGTTCAATTCTTTTGCAATCTTAATTAACCGTTTTGCCATTCTGGTTTTTTATTTCTGCCTAGGCAGAAAGTGTTTAAAGACTTACAAAAGCTTTTCATATCCTGAAGTGAGATTGTCTTACATGGTATCAATTAGATTTTGATGACTAAAACAATAGGTTCATAACGAAAAACTTAAGTTAATCCAGCTAAAAAAA
>CAYQRA010000458.1:0-5866 GCA_964419315.1 uncultured Saprospiraceae bacterium
CGTTTTTTCTTCTTTTTGGTTGACTCACACACGGGATTTGTCAGAGAACCATAAAAATTCATCGTTTCGAGATTTTATTTTGGGAAATATCCCTTTGTCGGCTGCACTTGAAGCGATCAATTTCAGGGTTTCTTTTTTTGAGATGTTTTTGGCTCACGCCACTATTCACCCTTTTTCGCCAACGTTTAAAACTCTTTGGCTTAAGTGATCTTCTCATCAATTGAATCACCTCTTTTTCGCTCAGACCAAACTGGAAAAGGATGGCTTCAAAGGGCGTTCGATCCTCCCAAGCCATACCAATGATTCGATCCTGATCTCTTTCCGACCATTCTTTAGCTTTACTCATTGTTGGGCCTCTGCGGCTTCTATTTTTTTCATCACTTCCTGAGCTTCCGCCTGTTTGGCATCACTGGCCGAACGATTAGAAGTCGATAGTGCATGTGCCTCTTTCAGTAATTTATTATACTCCTCATAGAGTTTTTCGATAGGTGATTTTTTCTTAAAAAAGTTAAACATAAATTTATTGTTTTATAGCGGACATCCCACCGTCGACAGGAATAATTTGTCCAGTGATCCAAGATGATTTTTCAGAAAGCAAGAAGGCTGCCGTTTGGGCAATATCTCCTGCGGTGCCAATTCTTTTTAGCGGATGGCGTTGGGCATTTGCATCGCGTTTGGCATCCGTACTCAATAATTTAGCAGCTAGTGGCGTATCAGTCAAAGAAGGTGCAATAGCATTGATTCTGATCGTGGGAGCCAATTCGGCCGCCAAGGATTTGGTCAAGCCTTCGATGGCCCCTTTGGAAACGGCTACTTGCGAGTGAAAATTAAAACCAGACTGCACCGCTACGGTAGAAAAAAGAACGATGGCCGGTGCGGCCGATTTTTTCAAAGCAGGTATTGCCCCTTGAATAACCTTGATGGCCCCAAGTACTTGTAGCTCAAAATCTGCCATAAAAGCAGCCGCTTTGATTCTTTTGAAAGGCAATAAATTGATTGATCCGGGGCAATAAACCACCCCATCCAATTGATCGGGCAGAAAATCTAGCTTAAATTCAGTGGTAACATCCAGTGCATGGTATTCGACATTTGCACGAGGGCGGACCTCTGTTTTATGGTAGGTCCCAAAAACTTGATGCCCTTCTCCAGCCAATTGTTCTGTCAAAGCTTTTCCAATACCAGAAGATGCACCAATAATAAGATAATTCTTCATGTGTCTATTTACATTTCAGATTGTGATCGTAGAGTGATTAAGTGCTTTGTAAACAGACGAGTTGGGAGTTTGTTTAACGATGAAGTTGTTTAAAATTATTGATTTTAGAATCCGAAGTTAAAGAAGAAGAGAGTGTTCGAAAAGCCTAGAAAACGGAGGTTTAAAAATTGGTAGCTTCCCTTATTCCTTGATCCATTGCCAAGTTGCACTTGCCAATAAAGCGCCAATAATCGGCGCAAGGATATAAACCCACAAATCCGCAGTATGCCCAGAAACAAGCGCTGGCGCGATGGATCGGGCTGGGTTCATGGAGGCTCCCGTGATGGGGCCTGCAAAAAGGGCTTCTAGCAACACCGTGGCGCCTACCGCCATTCCGGTAAAAGAAGAGATTGCTTTATTTTGGCTCACCAGCAAAATCACTAACATCAAAAAATAAGTGAGGATGATTTCCAATATAAAAGATTGCTGCCAAGTGCCGTAGGGAACGGTCGTTCCCAAACCCGGATGTTCTTGAAAAAGGTAACGCAAAAGAGCAGAAGCCAAAAAGGCACCCATCAATTGGGCAATGACATAAGGAAATAGGTCTTTTTTGGAAAATCTATCGGTAGTCGCAAAAGCGAGGGTCACGGCAGGATTGATATGGGCACCAGAGAGGCTACCCAATGCATAAATCATCACCATGACGATCAGACCAAAGGTAATCGCAACTCCTAGGTGACTAATCGCTCCTCCGCTAATATCATTGATAATAATGGCTCCTGTTCCACAAAAAACCATGGCAAAAGTTCCGATCAATTCCGCAAAATATTTCTTCATTTTTCGTAAGCAAATATTGGTAAATGCTCAAGGTAGAAAAAAAACGCTAGCTCCTTAGAGATTAGACTTTAATTATAAATGAACTTATTGGGCTAAAAATTTCCCTTTCTCCTACAGCCTTTAGCGAACTCCTCGTGTACCTTTTAGTTCGGAAAAAATTTTCACCTATTTCCTAAAATCATTTTAGCATAAAGCTTAGTCCATCTTTAGCATCTTTCTAATCACCAACTCCTCTTCTGTTTTTATCCTCAGATAATACAAGCCCGGCAATTGACCGCTTAAATCTAAGGTTGGCGTATCTAAGACTTCCAAAATTTGTTTCCCTTGTCCGTCAAATACCGTGAGTTGATAAGTTTTAGAGAACAGCGGACTTTTACAATAAAAGAGACCAGAAGATGGATTGGGAAAAACAGTAAAATCTGCATTATTCCTTAGAGGTGGGTCAAGAGAAGTCGTGTTGTCACAAGCAAGACTATACCCTTGGAAAAAAGACCACATCAAATCATTGGCATTGATAAATTCAGAGGTAGGATCGCCCAAAGGGCCAGCATTCCCCCCCGGCCAAGAATGGCCTCCATCCTGTGTGGTATAATGGTCAACCCTACTTTCACAAGCACAGTCATCGTATCGAATAAAAGTATATTCTTCATTATCGACCAAGATTTCTTTTTCACTAGTACAGCCATTTAACTTTGTCCAAATACGATGGATCGAATCTTGAGAGATATTATAGTGAGTCGAAGGTCCTGAACCAACACCTCCTTGAGAAGGTATGTTTTCATCCAAATAAGAATGAAAATGAATAATCGGAATGGCTCGGCTTGGCATACAATCCGGTACGGTCATGGAACTTCCTACCGAAGCAATTGCCGCAATTCTATCTGACAGCTCACAAGCCAAGCGATAAGCCATAAAGCCGCCATTGGACATTCCGGTAGCGTAAATGCGCTCGGTATCTACGGCATAACCTGGAATCAAATGATCGAGTAAGGCATTGATAAACCCAACATCATCCACATTATTAGTGCTGGCATGTCCACAACATGCTCCAGCATTCCAAGTCCGAATATCCAATGCCCCACCTTTGACCCCTTCTGGATACACGACAATAAATTTTTCTTTATCCGCTTTTTCACTCAATAAAGACTGACTTTGTAAATTAAGGGCAGAGCCAAAACCACCATGCATGGCGACCAGCAAAGGGAGTTTTTCGGTAGGCGAATAATCGACCGGCAAATGCAGCAAATAAGTTCTTTGCTGACTATCAAAAAGGATACTATCTATTTGCGCGCTTAGCGGAAAAAATCCGAGCAGAAAGATAAACAGGAGTAAATAATTTCTCAAAGCGTATTTTTTTTAAAAGGGTGAATCTATATTTTTATAAGCAATAATAATTCCTAAACGAAGGATAAATAATTAAGACGCTCCTTTTAGACAAAGGTTTAAACCAAAGCTCCAAAATTTACTTTTTTACATCAATATATTTTCCACTACTTTTAGAGATTCTGGAATAAATTCCGCATCCGACTAGAGTATTCTTTGACGGAGTTTGGAAAGACTCTGATCCCCCTAGTTAATGCGATTACGAAATGGGGCAGAAATTTAGGAGATTCTCAAGGAGAAATGATAGATTTGGATTAAATCCATTATCTTTATCTTGCTTTACAGAATAGTTTTTTTTTCGAAACTGTTCCTCTTTTTTTGTAGCAAAACTAATTAGACTTAGCCAACCATTATCTAAGAAGCGTGCTTTTTGAGAGCACCATTCTATTGTTTACCTATCAAAAAAAGTAAAATGAAATCTATTTTTACCCTCCTCTTTTTCTGTTCCTTTTTCTTTAATCAAACAGTGCTTGCTCAAGGCGTATTCCAAGAAACTGATGGCATAGTTGTTATCGAAATAGAATCTGCCAATGCCTATTTTGACTGGGTAGCAGAAACCGCTATCTCTGGTTATACTGGCGCCAATTATTTGCATTATAAAGGTCCCGATTATTTTAACACTCCTGGCAATTCCTTATTAACCTTTAAGCTAAACATCACGACCACTGGAAAATATCGCTTCCAATGGCATAGTCGGATTGCCCAAGGAACGAGTAACACCGATCATAATGACACTTGGCTTCGATTAGGAGACGCCACTAAGTTTTATGCCCAAAAAGGCAATAGCGTTCTCTACCCTAAAGGAAGTGGGATGACGCCCAATCCAAATGGATCTTCTTCTGACGGCTGGTTTAAGGTCTACCAAAATGTCAATAATTCTTGGACTTGGAATACTTCTACCAGTGATAATGATCCGCATGATATTTATGTCGAATTTGATACCCCCGGAGAATATACGCTTGAGGTTTCAGCGCGTTCCAAAGGCCATGCAATTAATCGAATGGTTTTGTTTCATGAAAATGTAACGGCTAGTGAAGCCTTAGACCTTAGTCGGGAAGAATCTGCTAATGATGGAACTTCTGCTCTGAAGATTATCCCGGTTCAAAAAATCAATATCCTTCCCAACCCTGCAAAGGATTTTATCTACCTAAATATTCCGGAGTGGAAAAAGCAAACAATAGCCTACCAAATAATCAATCTGAGTGGGAAAATTATTCGACAAGAAAGACAGGCTTTTGAAGGGACAATCGATAGTTTAAAAATCTCTGTTGAAGGACTTCAATCTGGTCTTTATATTATTCAGGCGCAAAATGAGGATCACTTATTTCAAGGTCGGTTTACGGTGCAGTGAGCTAAATAGCCGATAAAAACCAGTAGGCTTCTTTGATACTGAAATGGGATTTAAAATGCTAGTAGTTTTTACTTCATTTTAGCAAGGATCAGGTATTCCTTAAAGGTTCCCATTCAGCGATTAGTTTTCCTTTTCTCAATACTAGTATTTTTCCAAATTGTAAAAAAACAAATTCGCTTTGCTGGGGTCGTAAAAACACAAAATCATCTACTTTTAAAGATACTGCAGGTGGCGCATTGACCAGACTCTGGTTAGTCGATTCTCCAAAAAGTGCATTTGATTTTAAACCGCGTGGGTAATAATAATCTGCTTTCCAAAAGCCGCCATAAATAAAAAAAGATTGCCGATTATAGCTACTGATCCAGTTCATTATTTCCTTCCATCTTTCCAAACCGGGTAGATTGGTTCCTTGCATTTTTTTCAATACTGGGGTGGCAATAAATGCAGCAGGTTGATAGCGACTCAAAGAAGGAAGGTCAAAGGTCGAAGGTTTGACTAGGCAAGAGCCCGCAGAGATATCATTCAAAGGCGAATCCACCCTTTCGTGCAAGGACAAGGTAGGACTTCCCGCTCCATTGAAAGTCAAATTTTCTTTCCACAAGCTAGGAAATTGATTGCTTAGCAAAGCTTTACAAGCTTTATAAAAACTATTGGCCAATTGCAGCGATTTATTTTTGGAACGAAGGATACTTGGCACTTTTACAATATGGGGATCATAGCCCATAAAACCACTAAATTCCAAATCATTTGGATGTTGGGCGATCAACTGCAAGGCATGGCTTAAGTCTGCTAAGTTGGCAAATCCTCCACGGTGTAAACCCACATCAATTTCTAAATTCAATCGAATTTTTCGTCCCAATTCTTTGGCCAACCCCAAGTATTCCTTGATGCGCTTTGGAGTATCTACCAACCATTGAATCTGCCGAAATGGATCATTGGTATTCTTGACTTTTTCGAGGCTTTGAAAAAAGTAACTTGCTGTTTTTATCGGCATGGGTTTGCCGATTAGTATATCCATTTCTCGATTCCCTCTTTGAAAAAGATCCGTTAAAAAAGGTTGGTGAAAGACCATCAATTTATTGGTTTCCGTTTGTTCCATGAGG
>CAYQRA010000459.1:0-5863 GCA_964419315.1 uncultured Saprospiraceae bacterium
ATTTTCGATAGGAATACCAAAATAATATCGGAATCTCCATCATTATCCAAATCTGTGATTTCCATTTGATTAACAAGATTTGATTGGTAATCAATTGCTTGGGTTGCTCCGAAATTTCCCAGTCCATCTAAATTTTCAAACCAGGTTATATTATTTCCTTGATAAGAAGAACTAATAATGTCTTGATCACCATCCCCGTCAATATCCGCAGCTGCTAAATAATTACCCCCATCAAAATCTTCAATCGGTGTTTGCGGACCAAAGCGTCCATTATCTTCCAATTGCTCATACCATACCATCTTATTAAATCTGTTGGAGGTCGTTAAAACATCCAGATCACCATCTCCATTAAGGTCGACTACTATTATGGGAGCGCCACTGTTAAATTCACTTTGATAAATTGTTTTATCCGGCCCAAATTGAGCATAAGTAAAATGAATAAAGGAAAGGAAAAAGAGTAGAAAAGAGGTCGTTTTCATATTTTTAGCTTTTTTGTTGCGATGCCCCAGAAAGGGGCGAATATACTTTTGTGGAAGTCATGATCTATGCAAATAGTCCAATAATTTCTCTTTGCGAGTACAAAGTTATGCTAAAAAGCTAAAAAAGGCAAAGTCATCAAAGACGAACTCAAAAAAATTGGTGGGTACTTTAGGGCTAAGTTGTGCTTGTAAAATCTTTATTCAATCCTCTAGTTATTCCCATTAAAAAAGGCTTTCTGGAAAACCCAGAAAGCCTTTTTCGTTAAACCTAATTAATTAGGACTTAAGCCGAAAACGAAGTTCCACAGCCACAAGTATCTTTTGCATTGGGGTTGTTGAAACTAAAACCACGATTGTTTAAGCCTTCCACCCAATCAATCTCGATGCCCAATAGATAAATCGCATGGGCCTTTTGCATACAGACTTTCATGCCATTGATTTCGAAGAGGTCATCATTTTCTTTCTCGGTATCAAAGCCGAGGATATAGGAAAAACCAGAACAACCGCCACCTTTGACACCCACGCGCAAAGCATGAGAATCTGGTAAGTTTTGCTCCGCTCTAATATTTTTCAACTGTTTTACCGCACCATCTGTCAGGGTGATTGGGGTAATTATCGTTTTTTCTTTTACTTCAGTCATTGCTATTCGATTAATACGATTAATTTAGTCTAGTCTACAAAAATACACAAAAAATCGCCTAGAGTAAAGTTTGAAATGGCTTTTGATGGCTATATTATTAAAATAAATTTAATTTTCCAGTACTATTCTGTTTAAGTTAAACAAAGAAATTTGGCCTAAAGTTGTGTCCAAATGGAAAAACTCCGTTATAATTTTTATCCTCTTGAGAATTCTCCAATAGTAATTTCTTGGGATTCGGTAAAGGGAAACGTACTTTTGCACGAAGTATTGGATTCCTATTCTTTCAAGACCTAAAAATTTATTTATATGCCTCAATGGCTTTCGGTTATTCTAGAGATTATAAAAACGACGGTTCCTGCCTTAGTGGTTTTTCTAACGGTTTATTATGTAATGAAGCATTATCTGGATAATCAGTACCAGTTGAGGATGTTGGAATTTAAGCAAAAGCAGCAAAACACTACGATTCCATTGCGTTTGCAAGCTTATGAGCGTTTATCGCTTTTTTGCGAACGGATATCTATCCCGAGTTTGGTCTTGCGGGTGCGAGGAGAGGAGATGAGTGCTGCGGAATTGCGCTTGGCAATGATGATAGCAGTGCAAAAGGAATTTGAACACAATATTACCCAACAAGTTTATGTCAGCGACAACCTTTGGAAAATTGTAAAAATCGCCAGAGATGATGTAGTCAATGTACTCAATGTGGTCTATAGTTCGACCGACCCTGCTGCTGACGCTCGGACTTTTAGCCAAGAATTATTTCAATTTGTGCAGGATAGAAATGTTCTGCCTTTGGATACCGCTTTGAGTGCCATTAAAAAAGAAGCGGGATTATTGATGTAGTTTAGAAGCGCTTTAAACCAAGAAATAGACTTCTCGTCACCTAAAAGCAGGGACTCATCTACCGAAGTTCCTTGCTATTTTTTATTCTGAAAAATGTGCGGTACTATTATAATCTAATTTCACCTATTCAATTTTTGTTTTGTCATACCTACAACTATTGAATCCAGCCTTTACCCGTACAAATAATTTCACCTACTTAACTTATTCTTCCTTAGAGAGTAATAAAATCTTTTAGTTCATCTAACCCAAAATTTGATAACACAAGCTCGTGGTACGATCTTGATGTTGCAGCGTTATTTCACAAGCTATTTGATCATCAAATGCCTTCCTGATAAAAGTAAAGCAACTTCATTGTTAATTAGCTACTATTTCTATTCAAATTTTAAGTATGCAAAGAAGGAATATTATTCTTATCCTATTTCTATCCATTCTGATCTTTCAGAATTGCAAGACACTACAAGCTACCAAAACAATCCCCCAAAATTATTCCATGACTACTGAAGAGTCTTTGAGTGAAGATTCTTCAATGGTGGCTTTATTGGCGCCCTATAAAGTGGAAATGGAAGCAAAGATGGGAGTGGTATTAGGTCACGCTGATCAGGAACTGCTAAAACAAAAACCGGAATCTACTTTGGGGAATTGGGTCGCAGATGTGACGCACAAGAAATGTGAAGCTTATTTGGGAGAACCCATTGACTTTGCCGTTGGGAATTATGGGGGCATGCGGATCTTCCGTTTGGCTCCTGGTCCGATTACCAGAGGGAAGATATTTGAGCTCATGCCTTTTGATAATAATTTGGTGGTAATGACGATAAAAGGATCACTGGTCCAATTATTATTAGCACGTATTGCAGAGGCTGGCGGTTGGCCGATTAGCTACAGCGTTCGCATGAAAATAGAAGAAGGAAAGCCTCAGGATATCTTGATCAATGGAAAGGCCTTGGAGGAGAACCGGATTTATAAAGTAGGGCTGACTGACTTTGTAGCGAATGGCGGAGACCAATGTTTTTTCTTAGAGGAAGCTCCGCGAATCAATCTAAAGAAAAAATTGAGGGATGCGATGATGGAAGTCGTTGCAGAAGAAGAGGCCAAAGGCAAAGGCATTAATGCGCAATTGGAAGGTAGGATATATTAAGAAAAAATCTGATTCTTAGACAAATCTCTTTGAAAATAGTTGAGGGGATAAAGTAAGCGGTAAAAGCGGTTTACGGTGTACGGTAGGTGGTATAAGGCGAACGGTCTTGTGATTGTTGAAAACCTTCGCCTTATACCGTACACCGAATATCAAAAAAAATTGATTTATGAAAAGACGGCATTTTATAAAAAGAGCGAGTATGGCTGCTTTCTTAACGGGAAGTGGTGCCTTTCCCAATTTGCTAGCAGCAGGACTGGATCGACCGGAAATAGAAAAACTCTGTATCCTACACACCAATGATGTCCACAGTCATTTAGAACCTTTTCCGATGGATGGTGGCAAATACCAAGGGATGGGCGGCGCTGCTCGGCGTTTGAGTTTGCTCAAAAAGATTCGAGCGGAGGAAAAGCAGGTCTTGCTTTTAGATTGTGGGGATGTTTTTCAGGGAACTCCTTATTTCAATCTGTATAATGGCGAACTGGATATTAAGGTCATGTCTGCCATGCAATATGATGCCAGTACCATTGGCAATCATGAGTTTGATGCAGGGGTGGATGGTCTGGCTCGGCAAATCAGTAAAGCTAGTTTTCCTTTTTTAAATTGCAATTATGATTTTTCGGATACGCCGATGTTGGGAAAAACTTTGCCGTATAAAATTTTTCAAAAAGGAAGCTTGAAAATAGGAGTCTTAGGCGTAGGAATTGAGTTGAAAGGCTTGGTTCCTGGTTATCTCATTGGGGATACGCAGTACCTAGATCCTATTGCTCAGGTCAATAAATACGCAGCGATTCTCAAGCACGATCACCAATGCGATTATATCATTTGTTTGTCGCACCTAGGTTTTCAATTCAAGAAGGAGGATAAAGTATCCGATCAGATTTTGGCAAAACAGAGCAAAGACCTTGATTTGATTCTTGGTGGTCATACGCATACTTTTATGCCCGAGCCTTTGGCGGTAAAAAATGCAGATGGACGAAGTATCTTGATCAATCAGGTTGGTTTTGCTGGACTTTGTTTGGGGAGGTTGGATGTTTATTTTGAAAAAAGGCGGAAAGGTTTTCGGGCGAAGGGAGGGGTGATTGCCGTTGATGGATAGAGTGGGGGGGATTCTCCTTTATTGGATATTGAAAATTCCTTTAATGGATATTGGATATTATTTTCAATAAGCAATGTTTATTGGGGCGAAATACTGTAAAGGGGAGAAGCGGATTTTTTTGAAAAAAATAATAACAGCAAAAACTTTCACAAAGAATTAACTTTTGGAAAAATATATTTCCACTATATTTGTGATCTAATCTAGCGTTTAGAACTTACCATTTTTGATTTCCCGTCGCTAAAAGAAAATGCAATAATTTGATTGTCAGTACCATCTCTTTTTTGCTTAAACTTATTAAGATGTAACTCATTTTATTACATGGATTTTTTTTATTCAAATATGTCAAAAAATATTTGAGAAAAGGATTCCAAATGATTTCTGAATCTAGATTTTTTTTAGCACTTTTGTAGTCCTTCTTTATAAGGGTGCAAAAGGAGCTTTCTAAGCTCCACTTATTACCGATTTAATTCTTATCCAAAACTAATTGGAAAAAAGAAAGAGCGGTAAAAATTTCAAGCTTAAACGTACAAGGACGAGGAAACTGAGAAACTCCTTTTTAAACTTGCTCTGAGCTGATACTGAGAATTCTACACATCTCTGTTGTCTAACAAATTTTACAAAACTTACACCTAAGGCAGGTGGTCCCCTAGAGCACACTCGTGAACGAGTCCACTAGCCTTTGATATAAATTGAATCTTGAGAATGCTGAAAGATTACGCTACAGTATGGGATAACTGTCTGCGAACGATTCGAAGAAACGTAAATTCGCAAAGTTTTAAGACCTGGTTTGAGCCAATCAAACCGGTGCGTCTTGATAGAGATGCGCTGATTATTCAGGTACCCAACAAATTCTTCTATGAATGGTTGGAGGAACATTACGTGGCTTTACTTAAAATGACGATTCGTCAAGAGCTGGGAGAAACTGGACGATTGGAATACCAAATCTTGATGAATAAAAATCAAGAGGACCAAAATCAGGCAACAGCTTCGACTTCTAGAAAAGGGAAAGACATCCACGCTCCGGGTGGAATAGATACGGGAAGCATCAAAAATCCTTTTGTTATTCCTGGGATCAAGAAATTGAAAATTGATCCACAAATCAATCCAAGTTATACTTTTGATAATTTTATTGAGGGCGATTGCAATCGCTTGGCACGATCGGCTGGTTTAGCAGTCGCTAAAAAGCCGGGAGGTACCGCTTTTAATCCATTGGTGATCTTTGGAGATGTCGGTTTGGGCAAAACGCATTTGGCGCAAGCCATCGGCAATGATATTCTCCGGAATAACCCTACCAAGACAGTTCTTTATGTTTCTTCGGAGAAGTTTACCAACCAAATCATCGAATCCATTCGAAATAATGCGGTCAATGATTTTGTGAATTTCTACCAACAAATTGATATTCTTATTGTAGACGATATCCAGTTCTTGGCCAATAAGGTCAAAACGCAGGAAATATTTTTCCACATCTTTAACCAACTTCATCAAGGTGGCAAACAGGTCATCCTGACTTCTGATCGACCGCCAAAAGATTTGGATGGCATGGCGGAAAGATTGATCTCTCGTTTCAAATGGGGATTATCTGCTGACTTGCAAGCCCCTGATCTCGAAACGCGGATGGCGATCCTAGAATCAAAAATGAATCAGGAGGGATTGGAATTGCCCTACGATGTTTG
>CAYQRA010000460.1:0-5861 GCA_964419315.1 uncultured Saprospiraceae bacterium
CAGAGACTGGAGGTAATCTTTTGTCTTCCTCAGATACCTTAACTACTGCAGCTTTGACTCAGAACACGGTAGTTTATGTTTCCCTCATTGATGGCGGAAATGCTTCTTCTCGGGTTCCTATTCATTTAACTGCGATTGACTCTACCTTAGTTGCGGTAGGAGCAGCGGCAGATACTATTTGCCCAGGTAGTAGTACTGATCTTGGTGCAGCCTTGAACAGTCCAGGTGTAATCAACTGGTATGATTCTATTACCGGAGGAACCTTATTGGGCACTTCGGAAAGTGGTGTTGGATATTACGTCACACCAAGCAATTCACAGAGCTATTATGCCGAAGGAGTTACGCAGGAAAAAACCGAAACTTTTAATTACACCGGCGCTGTACAAACTTTTACGGTACCGAATGGTGTGACTAGTATTGACCTTGATGTCTACGGTGCTCGTGGAGGAAATTCCTATAGCACCAATGGTGCTGGGCAAGGAGGTCGCGTACAAGCTACAATGAATGTTAGTCCTGGTCAGGTATTGCATCTTTATGTAGGAGGTGCAGGAGCTAGTTATGCTGGTTATGGAAATATGCTTGCCGGAGGATGGAATGGAGGAGGAAACGGAACTTCTACTGGCCAAGGTGGCGGTGGTGGTGGTGCCTCTGATATTCGCATCAATGGAACCAGTCTAACAGATCGAGTAATCGTAGCTGGTGGTGGTGGTGGAAAATCTCCCAACACCTGTACCCCTGGAAGTTTGGCTTTGCCTCATGGTGGAGGTTTGGTTGGAGCAAACGGATTTTATTGTACGGGGGGATCTGGAGAAGCAAAAAGAGGACGTGGTGGTTCACAGACTGCTGGTGGTCGTGCCGGTTGCTGGCATAGTGGTTCCAGCTGTGGAGGACGTGGTGGTTTTGGCTATGGAGGGAATGGTGGGTCCGTAAGTGGAAATGGCCGCGCAGGCGGTGGCGGTGGCGGCTGGTATGGCGGCGGCGGTGGTACTTATAACAGTGATGGTGGTGGCGGTAGTAGCTATACCCAAAAACGTTTATTCCAGAATGTCATGCATAGTCAAGGCGTTCGAAATGGGCATGGCCAAATCACTATTACCTATTCTAAAAATAGTAGTAACAGTACAAGGTCTACCGCTACAGTAAGCGTTGGTGACTTTGAGGCACCGGCCCCAATTGTTGCGAACCTACCCAATGTGGAAGGGGATGCACCACTTAGCGTTTCTCCACCAGATGCAATAGATGACTGCGCTGGAACAATCACCGCAACGACGACTGACCCTATGACCTATAATTCCAATGGTACCTATGTGATACAATGGGATTATGATGATGGGAATGGGAATACTTTTTCTCAAAATCAGTCGATCATAGTTGGAGCGGTATTGCCTGTAGAATTAAGTAATTTTTCTGCGCATTGCGTAGGCAAGAAAGTCAACTTAGTTTGGCAAACGGCATCCGAAATAAATAGTAGTCACTTCGAAATCCAACATTCTAAAGATGGTATCCATTGGGAAAATTTCGGAACAGTCAAAAGTATTGGAGATTCAGAAATAATCAATGATTATCAATTTATGGAAGAAAGTCGTTTTGGATTTGAATTGTATCGACTGAAACAAGTTGACTATGATGGGCGCATTGATTTTTCTAAAATCATCAATACCAATTGTGCCTCTGATAATGGTCAAATAAACATTTATCCAAACCCAACTACTGGTAATTTCACGGTTTCTTATGAAGGAAATCCAGAAGAAGAATTGGATTTAATATTGATTGACAATATTGGTCAACAATTGGAAAAGAGAAGCTTAAAACTATCCAATGGTTTTGGGAAAGCGACTTTTGATATCAGTCTCTATCCTGCTGGTTTTTACAAACTACAAGTTTCTAGTTCTGGGCGTTTAAAGTCCTATCGGATCATCAAGATACAAGAATAGTTATATGGTTAATTCTCTCGTTTAATATTTGCATAGAGGTAAGACGTGATGTCTTACCTCTTTTTTTCTTGCAAAAAGTATTCGCTTACCAATTCTGAGTAGCTTGTTTTTTTGAGCCTCTCAAAAACTCTTGTAAAGGCACCATATAAGTGAGTCCGACGGAGCTTCGCCAACCGTAATTATGATTGCCATGCCAGTCGTATTCTATTGAGATCGGTCCCATTTCTAAATTAAGAAAAAGGCCAATATTCCAAGTAAAACCTCCAGTCATCATCAAATCCGTTTCTTTGCTTCTCACTACTTCTGGATGATTGGTAAAAAAGGCATCTAGTTTAGATTCTCCTTCTGGTGTATACAAATTCGTTTTCCCCGGCACTCCAAAACCTCCAGAAAGACCGCCATGTACCCGAGAAAATTTCACCCAATTTCCTGTTCTATTTTTTAAACCTAAACGACGTTTAGGCATCAAAATTCCGGTGATGAGGGTAAAGATATCGAAACCCACTTTTCCACGAATTTCATTCGCATTGAATCGACCTTCTACCAATGGATAATCCGCAGCGACTGCTCCCAATTCGTCAATTAACTTAGGATCACGAATCGCATAAAATCCATTGTTTTTTTCAAAACTAATATCTGCCATAAAACCTTTATACCGCCCCCCTACTCCAAAACCAAACCCTGGTCCGGCGGAGTATAAAGGAGTGGCCGTTTCGCTGTAATTATATACCGGTAATCCTCTGCTAATTTTCCCAGATACATACCAAAAGGCTCTTTGAGTGGCGACATAAGATATCCCAGAAGAATTATACGTTTCGTATTTTCTGGTGGTCGTCTTGGTTCTAAAAGTGCTGTAATCTTCGTATTCTACCTCTTCCCCTGCTAAGATGGTATAATTATAGGAGTAATTTCCTGCAGCTGTAACCGAGCCGCCAAGGAGTTCAAATAAACCATCCAATTGTAAAGAGATGGAAGGAGTAAACATATAATTCTTACCTCGGTAATTTTCCATTTCCGTACCAGAACCGCCGCCAAAATAAAGCGTATTATTTAACCTCAAATCAATCATTCCAAAAGGAAATTGAATCGCAAGAGCCGGAGCCAAATTGATTCCATTCTGGCCTACATTTTTACCACTGAGTGCTCCCATTGAATGAGTCGAATAATGTAGTCCCATTAAAGGAGTGATATGTATGCCGCGCAAATAATTTTGTCTTTGCTTAATCGTAAATTTATGCAAGGGCATATTAAAGCCGATGTTAAAAATAAAGCCATCATCAGACACATAATTTGCATCCTCTGGGTTGAGGTAAGTAAAATCGCCCCAGGCGGCTTGGATTTCAAAAATCCGTTGGCGATAGTGGAAGGAAGTCCAGGCATCGCTTTTTACTTCTTTTTTAAAATTGGGTCGTACTTTTCCCAAGCCCATTGCAGAACTAGAATAACCATAACGAAGGGTTCCTTTTTGGGCAAAACTTTCTGTGCTGATCAAACTCAAAAATAGTCCGATCAAAAATATTGATACTCGCATAAGATTGATTTTAGTCTTTGAAGTAATAAGTTCCTATATCGCCCTCGCGTGTAACCGGGACAAAAACACCTGGCAGAAAAGGGTGAAATCTCACATTATTGAACCTAGAAGAATAAGCAATGAAGAAAGGTTTTTTAGATTTCATGGTATAAAAATCTCCTAGTACCTGAATCACATCTCCTCTTGGATGAATCGAATAGTAATACCAATCGTCGGTTTCTTTTTTGATGGTCTTTCGCAATTTCTCTCCGCTTTTCATATCAAAAACATCATAGCTCCAAATATCTAAAGACTTATGCGGAATGATGATTCTTCCATTGACGCTCATTTCGCATCTCATGACAAATCCAAGATCTTCTAATCTAATAGATTGTCCAGACCATAGGTTAAATATTTCTACCTCTTGGGTTCGAAGCAATACTAAAAATTGATCACCGGGACTAAATTTCAATTCATTTGCCGCTGCCGGAATGGTCTGTATTACCTTCTCTGTAGCAACATCAATTAGATCTACTTTTCCGCCTAAGGCCACTGCCAAAAGACTTCCGTCTCCGCTAATTGCAAAATCACCCGTATTTCCTAAAACCAAGACCTTAGTTTTCTCCATTGTTACTAAATCATAAAGATGTAAGCTATCTCCATCACCTTCTGCAACCATGGTTCCATCATCTTGGGACACCAAAAAATTACTACTTAATACATCTTTAATTGTTTTAGAACGCCAACCTCTTTTTATGGATTCTGGGCGGCCATTATCTTCATAAGAAATATGCCAATTATAAGCATTAACGGTAGGGGCAGAATTGTTTTTAGAAGGCCAATAGTAATAGACTTTATTCGTGGTATATGCGACACCTCTACAGTCTTTAGAATTTTTATCCGTGCCATTTATTTCTACCCCATTATATTGGGCCGCTAGTCCAATAGCAAACAATAGGGACAAGCATAAAAGCAATATATGTTTCATGAATTTTTTATTTTTTAATTATAGAAATTGTTTCAATAGAGAATAAATTATTTATCCATTTCATAGCTTACAATATCCATTAAGGTCTTATGAAAGTAGATGATCAATTTTCCTTTTTCAATTTTTTTCTCGAATTTATAATCTCCTACACTTGCGTTACTTCTTAGCACCGTAAAACCTTTTGCAACACAATCTTCCGGTGAGGACCACCAGAATAAACCATCTGGCAAAGCCGCTCCAAAAGAAAACTGAGAAGAGTTGTATTTCCTTCTAAAAAAAGTGAGTTCATTGACCATGCGAGTGTCTTCTCCTGCTTCCGTTTTTGCCCTCGTAGTTCCCGCAAGCATTCCAATGGCGTATCGCACATAATCATAATGATTTTTCTCTCTTTCGACTTTTAAATCTGGATGATTTACCACTTTATTAAAAGCTTCTGTTCCTTTTTTGGAAGTGAAAAATTCCATCAGGTCAGCATGACTTTCCAAGCCTACTAATGCGGGGGTATTGCTCACTATGATTTCTTCCATTTTATTTTCGGGTATTATCCAGGCAATGCTCATGATTCCTTTTCCGGCACCAGCATTGAGTTCAATCAAGTAATCCATGTTCGGCAATTCATTGGGGAAAATATACAATTGCCCTCGTGTATTGTCTTTGATCAAGGGCTTGCGACCAATTCCCTGTGCGGCTTTGGCAAAACTCGTTCCCTTGGAAAAATCAATTCCATAAGGAAGGGAACCAGCCGCTGCTTTAAACAACATCGTTTTATTATAAACCCGCACACCTTGAATCCATTTGCCATCCGTGATTCGGAGGGAGACTCCTTGATCATAAAAATTATAGGAAAACTCCTTATGCTTTGGAAAGGTCGCATTGGGGTCGAGCTTTTGAATAAAATTTTGTGCAGCTTCGCTCTGGTAGTCTGTTCCAAGTATTCCTTCTATTTCCTGTTCGGTGATATCGGCCAAAAGGAAGAATGGAAAGAATAGCAAGCCTAGTATTATATATTTCGATTTCATGAGTTTAATTTTTGAATTTTAAAGGGGTTCAAAAGGTTTAAGGAAAGTCTTCCGACATTTCCCTAAACCGATAAGAACAATGATTCTTGAGATTATAATTTTAGAGTGAGTTGATAGGTCGTACTGGAAAGACATCCTAAGCGCTTTACCTGTACTTTGGATTTGAATAAAAAAGCATTAAAACTTTACGCGTGCTAAAGTCAAATCTTTTCTACTCGTGTGGCCAAGAATCAATAATTCGGTATCAGAGATCACTTTGACAGGATCTACTAAATCGACAAAATGTTTTTTGGGTAATAAATTTTTTCGCCCAGAGATGGTTCCGGCGGCAGGGTTGATCTTAAATGCTTCGATAGATCTTTTGTAATTATTTTCCTTAACCTCTGATTCCTCTTTGGAGTGAGGCTGAT
>CAYQRA010000461.1:0-5851 GCA_964419315.1 uncultured Saprospiraceae bacterium
TTTTTGGTTCTTATTTTTGGTTGACCACGGGATTTGTCCAAGAACGAAGATTTTAAGCCACCGCTTGTACCAAAGCTACGATTCCGGCAATAATATATTGCACCCCAATAGCCATTACCAAAAAGCCCATGATCCTCGAAAGGGCTTTGATTCCCGCCACTCCCAATAGATTATACAAGTACGGAGAAGATCGCAAAATCATATAGACGATCAAACCTGTTGCGACGACCACTCCGGCGATGATAGCTCGGCTGTCCCAATTATTGTGTTCTGCATAAAGGCTGATGAGCAGAGAAATCGAACCCGGTCCAGAGAGCATAGGCATGGCCATTGGGGCAAAAGAAATGTCTTCTTTTTCCAAAGCTTCATCCCTTACCTTTTGGTTGATCGTGCGGCTTTCCGCAAATTTTCCATTGAGCAGGGAGTAGCCAGAGCTAAGAATGACCATCCCTCCAGCGATTCGCATGGCATTGAGGCTGATCCCAAAAAAGTCGAGAATATAAGAGCCTGCTAAGAAAAAGGATAGCAAAATCAAAATAAAATAAATGCTGGTATGCAAAGCCGTTTTTTGGCGCTCCACCTTAGTATGTTCTGGAGTCATCGCCAAAAATACGGGAACGGCTCCCATTGGATTGACTACGGAAAATAGAGCTGCGAGTACTGATACAAAGAGTTCCATAATGCGTTTTTTTAATGTTTAGATTTAGTGTTTTTGTTTGTCTTCGAAATAGAAAATACTAGTACGCTAAAGCAAGGCTTTTAGTTCATGAGAAGGCACATTTTTTTATTAATTTTTTAAGAGAATGGATCGACAAAAATGAGGCCAATAATGGGCAAAAAAAGAAAATTTTGCAGGGCATTATTTTAGCCAATTTTACCACCTGGTTTATCTTTTTTTGCCATCAAAAAATCCAAATTTTGGCAGGGAGCCACAACCGGAATATTTTGATTTTTTTGACCTTATTTTTTGTGGAGAACTAGGGGAGAAAGGGGCAAGGAGATTTAGGCTTTTCTAGAATAAATAAGAATGGCTTGGACAAGATCTTAATTTCGTTTCCAATAAATCAAGGCCAGAGAAAAAGCCAATAAAGCAAAAGCACTGAAAACAAAAAAATTCCGCAGCGAAGTACTTTGAAAGTCCATTGCTTCGATCTTTCCAAATTGTACAAAAGGAGCCCAGTAAAAGGGGTGAGAAGCTAGCTTAGTCGCATTCTTTAAATAAAATTTCTTGGATTCTTGCAAAGCAAAATTTTTGGTTTGCCCTGCTTTGATCCCCTGATAATATTTATTCATAATCGTAGAAGTCGTACAGTCTTCTACCGACCACAAGCTCATCAAAACACTTGGACAACCTGCATGCATAAAGCCTCTGGATAAACTCATGACCCCTTCTCCTCGGCGAAGCTGACCACTACCGGTATTACAGGCGCTGAGTACCGCTAATTCGGTATGGAGTTCGAGGTTGTATAGGTCAAAATTGGAAAGGTAGCCATCCGCTAGGAATATCTTATTGAGCATAGGATTTTGATCGTCGAGACAAGAGTGGGTAGCAAAATGGGCTATTCTATAATCTTGGATGCTTTCTGCAAATATTGCTTTATTAGCGGCCGATCCAGTGATGGCGGAGCCATTAAAAAGCGCACTGATTTTTTCCACCTCTTCCTTATTACAAATCAATGGATACAATTCATCTTGGGTACAATCTCGGAAAGAATTTCTTTGGATATCTACATTTTTGGGTTCTCCAAAGCTTGGCGCAAAACCGATGAAGTCTTGTTTGGCTTGTTGAACATTGGTTTTTTCTCGGGCAAAAAGAGTCGCGGAATAATTATAACTGATCTGAAAATCATTCAGTAAATAAGAAAGATTATAGGGCGTGAAATCAACCATTGAATCCTTTGGCAATTTAGAGAGTAATATTTCGAAAGGAATATAGGCCAATAGGTCATCAGGGATAAAAATAACTTGCCGGATGTTTGTGTCTAGTTGGGCAGGAGTGATCAGTTGTTGGTAAAGCGCATGCGCATTTTGGCTAAATTGCTCAAAATCCTTTTGCGCTGTTTTGATAGTCGGCGGTTGGATCAATAGCTTTCGAATGGCTTGTACCTGTTGGTCTAATTGGGCGGTTTTTTCGACTTGTATAAAAGTCGCATTTTGAGCGGTGATGCTGAAAAGGTATAAAGCTTTTTCTCCTACAAAATATTCTAATAAAGCACTTTCATCAGACTTTAATTTTTTTCTGATTTCCTCGATGGACGTTATCGAAGTATTGTATTTTAATTGGTGGTAATTGGGATAGTTTTCTTCGAAATGCAATACCAGTTCTTGGTGTTTTTGTTCCAAATCAAAAAGTCCTTTTTCGATGGTCTGGATTTTTTCTGTAGCTGTTTCGGGCGTTCCCATCAATTGCTTTTGGTGGTAGACGATGTTTCTTTTTAGATTTTTTTCTTTTTCCAATAATTGATCGGAAATACCCGCAACTCCAAGTGCAGAGTTTTCATTGATGGATTCGAGTAATAGAATCGCTTTGCTATTTTCAGCAATCTGGAAAGCTTCATTGACTAAGGTTTCACTGGCTTGTGTTTTCTGTAATTCAAAATAGCATTGCAATGCTCCTTCAAAAATAGGTAAGACCTTTTCTGCCAAGATTTCTTTCGACCCCATTCCATGATAACTTTGCCGTAGTTTGTTGAGTAATTCTATGGCGAGTTGATAGGTTTCCTTGGCGGCAATTAAGGCTTTGGGATTTTCGTTTTTTTGGTAAAGGTGAAAAAGAGTATTGGCTTTGGCAAGGAAGGTCTTTAGGACTTCTTGATCCACTAAAATATTAGTCAGTTTTGGATTTTCAAAATCATGGCTAGGGGCAAAATTTTTGGAATATTGAGCCAAGCTATGTTGAAAGTTTTGTAAGCTACTTTCTAAATCGCCTTGTTCGAAATAGGTGGTTGCCAACTGATGGTAAATCATACCACCTTCGGTAGACCGACCCATTTTTTCGTTTTCGACTAGATTGATATTTAACGCATACTCTATATGCTGAATGGCTAAGGGATATTTTTTTTGATGCATCGCCCATTCTCCCAAAAGTAAATAAGCTTTGAATTCGTCCTTCGCAAAATATTTTTGAGAAAACCGCAAAGCCTCCTGAATGTGCTTTTTGGATAGTGCTTCTTTTTTTTCTTGCCAATAAAGATCACCAAGGTTTAGATGAATATTGACCAAGTGAATCTTGGTTCTTATATTGTCTATGGGTTGTTGGGCGACTTGTTGTAAAGCCTTTTTATATAAAACGAAAGCAGTATCTCTCTGTCCAATAGTATTGTAAAGTTCGGCTAGGCTAGAATAACCACGGGCAATAGATGGAGCTTTATTCTTCCATTGAGCCAATCCTTTGTTGATCATTTGAGTATAGTATTTTTTACTCTCTATATAATCTCCAGATTTATAAAAACAACTGCCAATATTATGGAGGACAACTAACTCTTCTTTTGATTTTCCAGATGCACGTTCAATCTCCAAAGCTTTTTTGTATAAAAGAATGGCATTTTCATAATCTCCTTTTCGTCGGGAAAAGACGGCGAGGTTATTAAGCGTACTTCCATAGGCTTCTTTATTACCTTTGTCTAGGTATTTTTCAGCAGCAGCAACCGCCTTTAAGGCATATTGGTAGCTTTGATTGAAATCTCCTTTTCGTCCAAAAGAGGCCGTCAATCCATTATAGCAATTGATGTAAGTCTCCCAATCTTCTACACTGGGATAATACTCCAAACCTTTTTGGAAATAATAAATCGAACTATCTATTTTTTCATTATACAAGGCTATGGCCTTTTTAAAAAAATCTATTTTGGGAGATGGAGTGTCTTGGCTCCAAAGGCATAGGGAAGGGAAGAGGAAGTAAATGCTTAGATAGAAAGTAGTGGTTCTCATAATACGCTAATTGAAAAAACGAAGATAAAAAAAGAGGAATAATGATATTCCTCTTTTCTTATCAGGGTAGTAGATCTAATCCATTTTGGTCAGACCTTGTAAAATCCTATTGGATCCACTACTGATTTGCATAAAGTAAAGCCCTTGCGGCAAATGGCTAGTATCCAGTAGGAAACTATTCTCTCCAATACCTACTTTTTTGATTTCTTGTAATACCAAACTACCATCTACCGAAATTAGGTGAACCGTAATTTGCTCTTCTGTTTTTGAAGTATACTTGTATTGTAAAAAGTCAGTAAAAGGATTCGGACTGATGTTGAGTAGATCGGTGTCAGCATTACTAGCCATTCGACCTTCTCCTTGACTGGTATAGGGAATACAATCGCCACAGTCTAGGCAAATGTTATATGCCCTACCAGTTTTTCCTGTTTCCGAACAGAGATTTGGAAAAAATTCACAACTAAAAATGCCTTCTTTATAATCATATTTATCGAAAGGGTAAGGCTCCCATTTACCTTTGGAGGGACTATTAGAAGTTACGATATCAACATGTAAAGGTTCGGAAAAGTTAAATTGTTCTTCAGAATCTGGTGGACACTCAGCATCAATCAAACCTGCTAGGGGAATCATTATAATACTTTCGTAAATAGTAAAAGATTGACCTTCAACTGATGTGACAGTCCCAATAGGCGTCCAAGTTATGGCTTGGCTGGAAATATTACTAGGTGAATTGTCATAACTGTATTCTAAATAAAGAGGAGCTAGTTTATCAGGCCAATCCAATTCTTCACTATTTCTACCACCTTCAATCCTATCATCAAGGTTGACGGAATAGACGGAAATAGGAATATACTTTTCGGAACAGTTGTTCTCAAATACTACCGCGATTTCATCACCTGGACAATTACTCGGAGGTCTTTCAAGGCCAATGCTTAATCCGTCACAGAGTTTTAAGGGACTAGAATTAAGTTTTTCATCTAGGCAAGCGCATTCAATCTCTTGAGCTTGGACTTCCGCCGTTGTCCCCAAGGCAAATAAAAAGATCAATAAAACAGAAAAAATAGAAAGAGATTTAACTTTCATGGTTATTTACTTTTAAGTGGTTTGTAAAAAAAATTCAACATTGCTCTAGATTTAAAGCAAATTGAACAATCAGTCTTGTAATTCTAAAAAAAAAGCAAAAAGCCAGAAAATGGCTTTAATCTGTTAGTACCTCGGGGTTAAAAAAGGTAATCAAGAAAAATTAAAAAAATTCTTTGACCATAGAATTGGTCAGAAAACTTTAAAAAAAGAGATTGTGGATTTTAAATTTAGAAAATAAAAATAAGAAAGGAGCAAATATTTATAATTTAAGTGAATTGTGAGTTAGAGTTTTTATTTTTAGCACATCTTATGATTACCTTTTGTCGAAAGTAGGTACTAACCAATTGACCTTTATGTCAGAATTTACTGATCATCATTTACTAGAAATGCTAAGTTCACCAGATAAAGCAGTAAGAAACAAAGCACTTACGAGTATTTATCAAGAGAATTTCTTAGCTATTTCTACCTATATCAAAAAGAATAGAGGAAAGCCGGAGGATGCAGAAGATATTTTTCAGGATGGTTTGATGGCTTTTTACGAGCAAGTTATTAAAGGAAATTTTAAGGGAACCAGTACGATTCGTACCTACCTATTTGCCATTTGTAAAAACACTTGGATTAAGCGTTTGCGCAAAGCTTCGACCCAACGGGAGATCTATGGGAAGGAAGAAGATTTTCCCCAAGCAGAAGATTTGATTTTAGACCAGATCATCACCGACGAAGAGTCTAAACTATTGGCTTCTTTTTTGGACCAAATCGGAAAAGATTGTAAAAAAGTACTCTTATTCTATTATTACGAACGCAAACGAATGAAGGAGATTGCCAAGGTTTTGGGTTTTGC
>CAYQRA010000462.1:0-5851 GCA_964419315.1 uncultured Saprospiraceae bacterium
TGCCAGGAAAAATTCAAAGCATTCGATATAAGTGGTAGGCGATCCATAGCCGCGTTCCATATTTCTACAAGCCATCCACTTTGCACTAGGAGCCACACCGATTTGGTTGTCGCCATCTTCGCCAATCATGGTTCCCATGGTATGTGTACCGTGGTTGTGGTCATCGCAAGGGACATTAGACTCTAGACCACAAGGATTGAGGGAAGGGTCAGGCATTGGGTCATTGTGTAGCG
Source organism: uncultured Saprospiraceae bacterium (assembly GCA_964419315.1). GTDB lineage: Bacteria > Bacteroidota > Bacteroidia > Chitinophagales > Saprospiraceae > CALLVY01. The sequence goes on from CAYQRA010000462.1 coordinate 234, forward strand.
GGCTGATTTCATGGATGGCGTCATGCCAGTGGTAATTATGGTTGGCATTGGTGCCATCCCATCCTCGATAAGCTTTTTTTAGGGCAGGGTGCTCCCATTCGTAACCCGTGTCTTCTCCGGCTACCGTTACCCCTTGCCCCTTATAACCCATGGCCCAAACCTCATCGGCGCCAATCATGGTCAAGCCCCATTCTAAGGCATTGGCATCGCGAGATTGAGCAGCTACTTGGACGGGTTCTGGTGCTAAGGTTTCTAATTTTATTTGTGGATTACTAAGTATTCGGGCTACGTCATTGCGCTCGGCCAATTCTTGAATCAACTGAATATCGCCATGCGTTTGAATGGCATTTACGAGGAGAAAAGGCCTAAAATTGACTTCTTGGTTTTTGAGTATTTGTTGGACTTCCTTTTGGCTGGCCAAGGCTGTTTCTTGTAGTTTTTGGAAAACGTATTTCCCTTTTTCTTCCTTGGTAGACAATTGTGCTGCTGCGGTAATATCTGCTTTCGCTTTAAATTGGATGATAAAATCAGCAGTGGCATTATTGCTGGTGTTGATGAAAACATTGGTATCTACCTTCTGCTTCCATAGTTCTGTTTGTGGTGTTTTCAGCGAGAGGAAAAGTAGGATGCTGAGTGTAGAAAATGACAATAAAGCAAAATATTTCATAAGTGTCTAATTTGTGGAGCGAACTCCAAATGAGTAGATGATCTAATAGCTTTATTTTTTTTACGTAAAAATAAGCTAAAAAGATGTGTGAAAAAAGCTAATGTTTGTCTGAAGCAGACAGAACGTATAATCTTACTATTTTTAGAAAAATAAAAAAATGCTAACAACTGCAATTAAAAAACATTTAAAGAAAGATCCTGTTCTGAAACCTTTAATAGAGACTTTGGAATTAGAGCCTTTATCAGGCAAGGTAGATGTTTATCTGGCGCTGACTCGATCTATTGTTTCTCAACAATTGTCGGTCAAGGCTGCCGAGACTATTTATGGGAGATTCCTCGATTTATTTCCTCGCAAGTATCCGAGCCCACGGACTTTGCTAAAGAAAGACGAAACAGAATTGCGGAGTGTAGGGCTCTCTAGAGCGAAAGCCAGTTACATTAAGAATGTAGCCACATTTGCTTTGGCGGAGAAATGGACAAAGAAGGATTGGAGTCAAATGGAGGAGGAAGAAGTGATGAAATACCTCTGTCAGATCAAAGGCGTTGGTCCTTGGACGGCACAGATGATCTTACTATTTTCTCTGCAAAGAGCGGATGTTTTTCCCATCAAAGACTTGGTGATTTATCAAAGCATTGTCGAATTATATGATTTAAACCCGAAGCATAAAACGCTTGATCAGCGAATCAATGCCATTGCTGCTCAGTGGCAACCTTACCGGAGTTATGCTTGTCGGTACCTTTGGGCTTGGCGCGATCAATAATTAGAAACCTGACTTTTGGAAAGGGAAGGTTTGGTTATTTGGGGGGAAGGTTTTAAATTTAGAAACGATCCTATTTCACAGAAGAAATTTAGAAAACTCCGTCGAATATTTATGCTAAGATTTTTAATCTGCTGTATGGTTTTACTGCCGAGCTTGGTGATGGCCCAACAAGATTCCCTTCTTTTGGCGGCTTGCATTCAGGATCAAGATGGTCGCCCTATTGAAGATGCGAATATTACGATTAGTGGCAATTTCTTTCAGGGAACCGCGAGTAATTCCAATGGATGCTTCCAGCTAAAGCTTGAAAGTTTTCCTGCCCAAATCGAAATCAGCCATGTCAATTTCGAATCCCTCTATCTCTTATTAAATAGTGCGTCAGATTTGGAAGAAGTCTACTTCTTGCAAAGTAAGATTGCTAATTTACCGGATGTCACCGTTAGTGCACAACTAAAAATTGACATCGTTTATCAAGAACCTTATAGTGTTGTTGATTATTTTTTCTATCAAGAATATCTGGTTTTATTGGCATGTAAAAGCAATACGAAAGGTTACAGTTTGATCTTATTGGATGAGGAGGAAAAAGAGATTCAGGATTTTTCTTTGCGAGATGTGCGACCTAAAAACTTATACAAAACCTGTGATGAGAAGTTGTATTTGATGACGAAAGTTTGTGTAAAAGAGGTATTGATTGAAAATGATCAAATTCGATTGGGGAAAAGTATTAAGTATGAAGATTTTTATACCAATTGGGCCAATTGTGTTTTTGCCAATGATACCATCGCTTTTTTTGAGCGCCATCTTTTTCAAGGACAAGCGCTACAGTATACTGGTGTTTTTAGAAGGAAAGGAGAACTAGAAACTTTACCTTTTCCCTTGATTGAAGATGTGAGGAATATTGATTTGTTGATTGAAGAATTTGGGATTCGGATGCCTAGATCGGGAGATGTTTGGGAGGCAGGTGTTTCTTCGGAATTAGAGCAACTTCGAGAAGCAAAGTATCAATTGACAGGAGTGAGGCGGATGTTTTTTCCACCTCTTTACGCGCCTCTTTTTCCAAAGGACTCGATGATTTGTGTTTTTAATCATCTGCTATCTCAGGTGGAGTACTTTTCGCCAGTAGGCGAGCTTTTATACCATGTGAAAGTTGATTATCACGAGCAGAAAAAATGGAAGAAAAAGATCCACTTTGATGTCCATCAAGAACGAGCTTATACGACTTATGATACGAGAATGGGAGTGATGATTTGTTCGATTGATATGCAGACAGGGGAAATTGGAAATGGGGTTGAAATCCCAATGGATTTTATCGAAAATGTGAAAGTATGGAATGGACATTTTTATTACCTGTATTGCAACAGAGGAAAACAAGAATACAATCGAAAGTTGCACCGTTTGCGATTGAATTAATGAGTAGAAGGTCTTCTAATAACCTTCCGATTTTCGAATCAAAAAGAAACCATCGTCTCCTTGTTTTTGATAGAGTGGCATCAAAATCAAGCCATCATCGGAAGCATGGATTTTACCATTTTTATCATAGGCCAATAATTCCCCTTTTTTGATATGCTGAAAATTTTTGAAACCCGGGGCCATGCGAAATTCATCTTCCGGTTGGATCGAATGAATTTCGATGAGTTCGGTGACTTTAGGTAAGCCTTTAGAATATTCGATTAGGATGGAATCGTGGCGATTTTCAACATCTTCGGCGCGTACACAATCAATAGAACGCATACAATTGGTCAGTGCAGCAATCGCTCGATTGACCGATAAATCTTCATTATGTTGTCCAGATTCAAAGCAGATAGCGACGGTTTCTGGCTCGAAATTATCATTGCAAAAATAATGAAGGGAAGTTCCTCGAATTCCTTTTAAAAGGCCTTTGACCACCGGAGCATGCAGCTCCACCGCGATACGAATACTTTCGGGATCATCTGTAGCAATAGAAAAAATACCTCCAAATGCTGTGGTCGTATGAAAGTCGAGGAGCACCATTTTCTCTGGTTGGTAATCTGCTACCTCGGCTTCAATGATCGCTAAGAGCTCGCGCAATTCCAAATCCTCCTCGTCGAGGTCTATATCTTTAGCTTGTCGAATTCTGCTTATATTTTCCTTCGTCCATTGTCGATTGAGGTCTTTTACAATAAATCTTTTCCCCGCTTTCATCGCCCTAACATTTCCTCGCAAGCCAAGTAGGCGACCGGAAAAACGAAAAGCAGGATTGTTCTGAGGTTCGGCTTCCAACATGCTAAACATCTTTTCCAAGGCCTTTACCCCTGCGGGTTCATTGCCATGTACACCACCCAAAACAATAAGCAAAGGCCCTTTTTCTGTTCCGGTATAGCGACCAATGATCCGACTTAATTCCTTATTCTTCATATTGTAATCACGTCAATAATAGTCTTCAAAGTTACGAAAAGAGGTTCTCTTCCCTCCTTAGTGATGACGCTTTCCTCATCAGGAATCAAAGCATCTTCTACAAAAGCCAATAAATCTTCTTGGGCATATTGATCAAAAAAGACATCCATCCGCTCCCGAAAAGCGCGAGCTTTGACGCCTTCCAACGTCGACCAATTTTTATCTTCCGCCGCCTCGATACTTTTTATTTCAATCGGAGGGAGTTGAGTTTTTTGGCGACGAACAGATTCCCAGATAATGAGACTTAGATACAAGAGGTGTTCTCGTTCGTCAGGAGTAAGAAAAAGGGTGTCCTCAGACAGGATGTAAGCCATTAATTCTGGCTGACTTTGTTGGAAATTTTTTACCAGTAACTCATAGTTTTCTGGTTGGGCCTCCAATTCTTCGGTAAGGGCATCAATAATTTCTTCCGAAATAAGAACCATATTCAGGGAGCATGTTTGGTGAAAAATGCTAAGATAGTACCTTCTTTGACAAATCTGGTAGTGGATCAAAAAGAAGAATAAAAACTTGTGCGGAGTTTGCGGAGAAGAGCCTTTTGTGCCATCCTGAGTCTTTCTGGGTGGTTTCTCCTTTTTATAAGTTCCAACACAGCGCGGATCAATATTAAATTTTCCATTCCAGAATCTGAAATGGAATGGGGCTGAATAGTAAAGATAAGGGAATTAATCAACGAAGGATTTCGAGAATTTTCAGTTCTACGCGCTGATTTTTCTTTCGGCCAGCTTTGGTTTCATTGCTGGCGATTGGCTTAGTTTTGCCGTAGCCTCGGTGCTGGAGGCGAGGTTCAGGGATGCCTTGTTGGACAAAATAGTCGACGACTGCTTGCGAGCGCTCCCAGGAAAGTTCATTGGCAAATACATGGCTACACCAACCATTGGTATGGCCACCAATTTCTACGACTAGGTTAGGGTTTTTTTCTAAAAAGTCAAGAACTCTTTGCAGTTCTGAGGTAGAGGCTTCTTTTAGGCTAGCTTGATTAGAGTCGAAAAAGAGATTGTTCATTGGAATGATTTGTCCAACTTTAATGGGAACCATTAAAATGTCTTTTTCTACTTCTTGGTATTCTTTCTTAAGTGGCGCTTCTTCTGTTTCTTCTGGTAAATTTGTGGTGATTTCTTGCTGCGCAATTTTTTGATGTTCCACTTTTTCTGCAGCGATTTGTTCCTGCATTTTGCGTTCTAGTTTTTTGCGAATCCTTTGCTCGGTCGCTTTTTTAATTTCATAACTCAAGGTGTTGCGAATCTCATTTTTTACCTGAGGCGTCAATTCTCTCTTTAGTTTTGATCGAACATCTTCTTCCAAAGTTCTGCGCAACTCTTTTAAAATAGCTCCTTGTTCTGGATCATCTAATAGCGGATTGTCTAGACTTTGAATTTTGGGTATTGGCGCCGCATTTATCTGCTTTTTGAGGTTTTGTGTAAAACGAGGCTCTTGCAATTGTTCGCGCTCATCGGCTGTTAGATCTCTTTCGAGAGAACGCAGTTCTTTAGAGATTAAACTGCGGCGAAGGTTGGTATATATTTCAGCAAATAAATTGTGCTCTAATTCTTGTCGAACCGCCTTTTCTAATAAGGTAAAATCTACTTTTTCTACCGCCGGCGTATTTTCTTTTGGAGCATCAGCAACGTCCGTTTCCTGAGGCTGATCTTCTTCTTTATAATGATTCTTAAACTTCTGCTTCATCTTCTCTAACTCACTATCTTTTTGGTCAGAGCTAGTAGTCGTTTTGCTGCTGCCATTACTACTACTACTACTACTACTACTACTGTTATAATG
>CAYQRA010000463.1:0-5848 GCA_964419315.1 uncultured Saprospiraceae bacterium
GGCACTTACAATAATTCTCAACCTCCATTTTAAAACAACTTCAAAGTAAAACCAGTTTGATGCTGTATATTTGGTAATTTGAGTAATGGAATCAATCTAGATCATCCAAAATCAAAGGATCTTCCGACCGCTTAATTGGTCGAACCAGAGTACTATAAATTAGTGGAAACCCTAGACTAAAAAATAGGAAAGGGAAAAGATTCCAATTGCACAAAATAAAACCTCAACTAATCTTTCAGTTATCACCAATAATAAAATGAAACACCTCCCCATCTTCTTCCTAGCCATCCTCCTCCTCACCAACTGTAAAGAACCAGAAGAAATCCCAAATCCACCAACAGCCACCACCACCATTTTAAATCAATTAAACAATAATTACGATCACCTACCCGAAAAACAAATCAGCATAAGCCAAGATCGGCGTGTATACGCGACCTATACCAATCCAACCAAAATTTACGATCATGGAATCTTGGGAGATCAAATAGAAGCCTCTCAATTGGTGGTCGTCGTAGATAGTGTTTTTTATGAATTAGAACTCCCCAATGAATATGTTTTTGAAGATATCCGTCCTCGATTATACGATGTAGATGGCGATGGCGAATTAGAACTGATTACCATTCGATCAAATGTAGCCAAAGGCGCTGGAATCGTTATTTATAAAATCATAGCGGATCAATTGGTCGAATACGCGCTTATTCCAGAAATAGGAATCCCTAACCGTTGGTTGAATATTGTAGCGATTGATGATTTGGATCAAGATGGAAGGGTGGAATTGGTTTGGATACAAACGCCTCATATTGGGGGGATACTCAAAGTCGCAAAAATAGAATCAGGAACGATGCAGGTTTTGACGGAGACAAGTCTGTATAGCAATCACGCCATTGGCGAGCGCAATTTATGCTTGTCCGTCTTAACGGAACCCTCGAGTCAAAAAGTCTTTTATGTCCCCAGTCAAAGCAGAGCTAAAATAGTGGGATTTACTTTTGCCAATAATGCATTGACGGTGGTAGAAGAAATTAATCAAGCGGTCGATTTTTCAAAAACCTTGATTGCTCAATTTGATTTTAAGGATCTTGTGGGCGGTGAAGATAATTGTGTGATTGTGGAGTAGTTGTTTCTAATAACCATCCCCCCCTAATTGGTCGTACGGTTGAGAGGTTTGATTTTAGTGAAAAACGCTGCCCCAAATAACCCTAGCCCTCTAAAACCAAAACCCCCAAAGGCGGCAAATTCAACAGCAAAGAATAATCGCGCGCCTGCGCTACTTTTTGTTCTGCCTTCCATTTTGCAGCGACCTCAAAACCACTGCCCCCAAACTCCTTCGCATCACTATTCAAGACTACTTTCCACGATCCCTTTTTGGGGACGCCCACGCGGTATTGTTCGCGTGGAATGGGCGTAAAATTACACACCACCAAAAGTGGTTTGTCTTTTCCTTCTCCTTTGCGCAGATACACCAGCACACTATTATTTCCATCATGCAATTCCACCCATTCAAAACCTTCTGGTGCAAATTGCTTGCTGTATAAAGTTGACTTTTGCGTATACCAATGGTTTAATGTTTTGATCCAATCTTGCAGTCCTTGGTGGATCGGATTTTTGCACAAGCGCCAATCGAGGCCCCGCTCGATACTCCACTCCGTAGTTTGACCAATTTCATTGCCCATAAAAAGCAGTTTGGTGCCCGGGTGGGTAAACATATAGCCATAAAGCAATCGCAGATTCGCAAATCGTTGCCACTCATCCCCAGGCATCCGGTCGATGATTGGCCCTTTGCCATGTACGACTTCGTCGTGCGAAAGCGGGAGCATAAAATTTTCAGAATAAGCATAGACCAAACTAAAAGTGATCGCATTGTGATGATACTTTCGGTGGATGGGGTCTTCTTTAAAATATTTCAAGGTATCGTGCATCCAACCCATCATCCATTTTTGGCCAAAGCCCAAACCACCGGTATAAGTGGGGCGAGAGACGCCCGGCCAAGAAGTAGATTCTTCTGCAATGGTAATCGTATCTGGAAATTCCCGATAGACCGTTTCATTAAATTCTTTGAGAAATTCGACGGCTTCTAAATTTTCATTGCCGCCATATCTATTCGGAATCCATTGTCCTTCATCCCGAGAATAATCGAGGTAAAGCATAGAAGCTACGGCATCCACGCGCAAGCCATCCACATGGTAGCGATCTAGCCAAAAGAGAGCATTAGAGATCAGAAAAGAAACGACTTCGTAGCGACCGTAATTGAAGATGGCAGATTTCCAATCTGGGTGAAATCCTTTTTTAGGATCTTCGTGTTCGTAGAGGTGGGTGCCATCAAAAGTAGCCAAACCATGTGCATCGGTAGGGAAGTGCGAAGGCACCCAATCGAGGATCACACCAATTCCTGCTTGATGGAAAGCATCCATAAGGTACATAAAATCTTCGGGCGTTCCAAAGCGACTAGAGGGCGCAAAATAACCTGTGATCTGATAACCCCAAGATGGAAAATAAGGATGTTCCGCCACTGGTAAAAACTCTATATGGGTGAAGCCCATTTCTTTTACATAATCGACCAACTCTACCGCAAGTTCGCGATAACTGAGGGAGTGCATAGTCCCATCTGTTTTCTTACGCCAAGAACCGAGGTGAACTTCATAGACTGAATAAGGTTGGGCTTTGCCAGCTTTTTTTTGCCGTGCCTTTAGCCAAGCTTTATCATTCCATTGATAATCGGAGATGTCCCATACTATCGAAGCAGTATTGGGAGGAATCTCCCAAAAAAGAGCAAAAGGATCGCCCTTGGAAAGTCGTCGGCCATCAGAGGTGGTGATTTGGTATTTGTATAAAGTGCCCTTTTCTAAATGGGGGATAAAACCTTCCCAAATACCGGATTGATCCAAGCGTGGATTCAAGGGGTGTTCGTTGCCAATCCAGTGGTTGAAATTACCAACGACTGCTACTTGATGTGCATTGGGTGCCCATACTGCAAAGTAAACGCCTTTGACACCGTCTACCTCCATGAGGTGACTCCCTAGTTTGTCATAAAGTCGGTAATGTTTTCCTCCTTTGAATAATTGGATGTCAAAATCGGTAAAGCGGCTGGCAGCAATCGTTTTGAATTGGGTCGACATAGGTTTCCTCTTTTTTGTAAAGGTACAAAAACTTGGAATCTAGGAGCGGTTTAGAAAAAGAATTGTGTGTATAGCAAATTGGACCAATTAATCCGAGCCCCTATCTTGTGTACGGCTTTGAGGGGAATGTCACCAACTTAGCGAAAATATCAATTTCCATAAAACAGAGGTAGCTCCTAATATTTCATAAGAGGAAAGGTTCCAAATACCAAGTGCTATAACTAGGGAGGGGCTACCTTCCAGATAGCCCCTCCCTTCTTTCTTCTGATATTCGATCTCCAATCAAACTCTGAATTATTGCTTACAAATTCCCAATAATCAATTTTTCCGTTCTAATCTTACCCCCTGCTCTTTGTACCGTCACCAGATACAAACCTGCCGGATAATCAATAGTCGAAAAGCGCAAGGGTTCATAACCGATTTCCTCGACCGACTGACTTGCCATTAAGACGCCCAGATTATTATAAATCGAAATCTGCGCCTCCGCACCCGCAAATTCTTTTAGACTGACGAAGACCTCGGATTCAGCTGGATTTGGATAAATCTTAAATTTAGAAGGCGCTTCCTTAAAGTAGATTTCTTCAACAGGAGAATAGGTGAAACTGCCATCGTGGTGCCATTTTTTGATGCGGTAAAAATTAAGTCCCAGATCTGGTTGATGATCCATCATCGTATAATGGATATGCGCGTCTTTTAACTCAGAACTACTTTCAATCATTTCCAGCGACTCAAATTGTAGACCATCCCTAGAACGTTCAATTTCAAAGGATTTATTTTTAAATTCTGTATTACTGATCCAATTCAAAGCGACCGAAAAGCCTTCGGCTTTTGCCGCGAATAAAAAATGAGGATCGCTCTGGCGAGTGACCACTCCGTTTACTCCAGTCGTAGCATAAGCTTCCTTGATACAAATCGGTGCCCAACTTGCAGTGAGTAAAGTCGTTTTGATAAAATAAGTGCCGTCTGGTAAATTACTCAGCGCTTCCGTAGGATTACAATTCCCTGCACAAGAGAACGCCGATTGCCAAGTAGGGGTGAATATTTGTAGCAGAGAAATCGGAGTCGTATTCAATCCCGTCACCGTTAAATCATTTCCAGACATGGTATAAACCACATCGTCACAATCTCCGTTTCCGGTTCCTCCACCAAGGGTTACGGCATCAGAGACTTCGCAGATTGGCTGCCAATTTCCCGTATAGTATTTTACAAAAATCAAATAATCTCCTGCGGGCACATTGACTGTTTCCGTAGGATCACAATTGCCGGCACAATTGAAAACAGAATTATAAAAAGGAGTGAAAATTTGTAGGTGAGTAATCGGCGCACCATCTAGTCCCGAAACACTAATATTTCCTGATCCAGCGCTGATACTAATGTCGCTACAATCTCCAGTACTGATATTGGTTCCTGCACAAGAACAACCATCAGCTTGAATGACATCATTGGTGGTATTGGCATTGCCATCATTACAGGCCGTGCCCGGTGTTTTTGGAAAATTAGCATCATTATCATCACAATCTGCATTGGCACAAATGCCATCATTATCATTGTCTGTACAGCCGCCATTGCCTACCGTATACGTCCCGTCTTCTTGGCAAATGAATGCGTAGCTGTTGGTGTAGTATTTTACATAAACAAAATATTTTCCAGGAGCTACCGAAACGGTCTCTGTTGGACTGTTGCAATCTGCAAAGCAATTATAAACGGTTTGCCAAGTACTGCTAAAAATTTGTACAGAAACCACTGGCGCACCGTCGACACCGCTTACGCTAATACTTCCGGCTTGGGTGCTAATGTTGATGTCATTACAATCAGGATTATTTCCGCTAGGGGTTCCAGCACAATTACAATCAGATTGATAAATATCATTATTGGTATTTGGATCGCCGTCATTACAGGCCGTGCCGATCAGGTTGTCGTCGAAGCCCGGGCATTGATCATTGGTATTACAGATGCCATCATTATCACTGTCTTGGAAAGTACCAACACAATTGCAATTATTATTGTAGGTGTCATTGATGGTACAAGGATCGCCATCATTACAAGGGCCCGTATTGGAGCCGCAGGGATTGGGTGGGAAAAGATTGCCTCGCGGTATGATTTCCTTTTCGATACCGGGGCCGGACCAACGCAATTGCATGACTGCGCCAATAGCGTTTTCATAATATTCCAATTTTATCTGATGTCGACTATTGGCATCTAGTGTAATCATTCCAATGTCTTCTGTAGGGCCATGATCCGTCCAATTATCGACCATCAATTGATTGTCGACCCAAAGGCGAACGCCATCATCACTGTTGGTATAGAAAGTATAGGTTCCAGATCTAGGTATTGCTATTTCTCCTTCCCATCTTACCGAAAAAGTTTCTGCGCCCATTGAATTGGCAGGAGCAGCATTTCCCCAGTTGAAATTGATTGTCTGATCCGTTCTGGTAAAGGCTTGATTGGTGAAATTGATATTATTAAAATAAGTGCCTTGGAGTCCGTTTCCGCCAAGGTCAGGATTATTGAGTGGGGTACAATCATTGAGGTCATCTCCGACTTGGAGGACTTTGGCAATACTTGGCGTTCCATTATTATTGATCGCAAAAAGCATATAAGAACCCGGCGGTAAAATATTGCGATTGGGAATATTGAGTTGGTATTGATTGCCACCTAGGTTGATTTTGCTCAATGGAATTCTTCGCTGGTCATTATTGGTACTATGGGTAGTCGAAGACATGCGAACCAATGAA
>CAYQRA010000464.1:0-5847 GCA_964419315.1 uncultured Saprospiraceae bacterium
AAGCCAAGGAGCTTTCATCTTTTGGGAGCTCCTTTTTATTTTACCAAGGCTTTAAAATTTGGAGGAGGGTAAAAAAAATTATCAGGCTTTTATATGGTTAGAAAATCGTTGTCTAAATTTATCAATTGGTTCTCGTTGGATACTGGCCCAGGTTTGCACTTTTTTATGCCAGCTTTTCTTATTTCGCGACACAAACTCCATGGATAAGGGTCTAAAAAAGAGCTTTTAAACAAAATTCTTAACCCGCCAAAAGTTACCCATTTCCATGAAAAAACCTTGCAACCATTACAGTTACAAGGTTTTCGTTGCGGAAGAGGAGGGATTCGAACCCCCGGTACCCGTTAAGGTACGTCGGTTTTCAAGACCGGTGCATTAAACCAGCTCTGCCACTCTTCCTGCATTGCTTTTTTAAGCGAGGCAAAGGTAAGTTTCCTTTTGGAAAAAAGAAACCCCTAGGGCGATTTTTTTCAAAAAAAAGTAGAGGCACCTAAACTGGGGCTAAGAGCTAGAAAAATAAAGAATAGTTCTTTTTGGACTTAGAACAATTGCGGAAAGGAAATAGAGGGCTAGATTAATGACCTAAGTCACCTTAATACCATCTTTCCATTTCCTTCGGATCTACGATTTGTTCTTTTCCTCCATGATCATTACTGACTTTAAGTTTGCCGGAATCAATTCCATCTAGGATGGAGTTTACTTCTGGAGCTATTGATATGGAAGAGAATAGATTTGACGAGTAGTAATACCTGGACCTTGCCCTCTTTTCCCTTTCCGCTCAAAAAACTAGGCTTTTCCAAGTCTCTAAATAACTCTCCGTTCCAATTCATATATAAAATCCTGTATCTCTTCCATCTTCATCCCATCCGCGTTGAAGGAAATGGTCTGACCACCATTGGAATGAATAAGAATGAAATACCTTTTTGAGAAAAAATAGATCAAAATCAAAATCAGTGCTAAACCAAAATAGATTTCAAATCTAGCAATGAGTTGAATCATATTATTCGAACGAATGATCACGATCAAACCAAACAGCATAGAAATAATTCCAGCATATAGATACATCCGTTGGCCTTGGTATTTCAATTCTAGAAAACTAATATTTTTAAGGAACATACTTTGAAACCTAAATTTTCGCCATCCGTATCTGCGATGTCTTACTCTTTGATTGGTTAGGGTCAAAGTTTTTTCTTTATTGATGCTAATGATTTCTTCTTCCGGCAAGAGGTATTTACTTTCCATAGTTTGCTTATTTTTTCCTAGATATCTACATTATACTAAAACAATCTCAACAGTAAATATACAAACCCTCTATCATTTAACAAGCGTTCCCTTGCAAAATAAAAAAGCCCGATTTCTGAATAAATTCAAAAATCGGGACAACAAAATTACCATTTGTTATACTTCAATAAAACTAAAAAACCTAAGGGACCAATACTTGACTGACTACATGTACCACGCCATTCGCTCCTTGTACATCGGTCAAAGTAATGTCGACCAATTGAGCGGTAGTCGTTTTTAGTTTTGGGGTAGTCGTCAAATCTACTTCCAGCATTCCACCAAGGGTACTTATCATTTGCTCGTTCTTCAACTCACCAGCTTGAACATTGGAATCTTTTACCACATGGTAGGCCAAAACTTTCTCTAAGGTCCCTACAGGAATATCGTCCAAAGTATTCCATTCAGGATTGCCATTGAGTAAAGCTTGGAAGGCATCATTGGTTGGGGCAAAGACGGTAAAAGGACCATCGCCAGATAAAGTACCCACAAAGTCTACTGGCAAATCACTTCTGGTCAAAGCAGCTACCAAAGTTGAAAAAATGGGATTGTTTAAAGCTAGGTCAACGACACTTGGTGGCAGCATTACTTTGTTGATAATATGCACAGTGCCATTGGTTGTTTCAATGTCTGTTTGTGTAGGCTCAGCAGATCCGTTGAACTTCACTCCTCCCGTTACATCTACCTGCAAAACAATCTGTTCATTATTGGGGCCAGCAGCCAAACTCGTAACATAAGAGTCGGAAAGATCACCAGCTTTGACGTCTGTGGCAAGCACATGAAACTTCAATACATTAGCCAAAGTAGCATTGTCGATATCACTCAGTGAATTCCAATTATCATTATCATTCAACAGATCTTGAAAGGCTTCATTGGTTGGCGCAAAGACGGTAAAAGGGCCATCGCCTTCAAGGGTGCCTACTAGATCCGCTTGGGTCAATGCATCCACAAGCGTACTGAGGTCTTCGGTTGCAATGGCGGTTTCCACAATGTTCAATGGATCAGGAGGAGTAGTGGTGATCGGTTCTTCTTTTCCACAGGAAGTAAAAAGGGAAAAATTAAGTAGTAAAAGACCGTAGATTAGAAATTTCAGATTTTGCATTATTTTATTTTTTTGTGAGTTGATATAATTGCTCAGGAAACAGGAAGTAGGTTTCCTTGTTTACCTAGTAGACGACAAAGTGAAAAAAGAAAAAAGCGAAATGGAAAGGATCAGGCAGTTTGGGGAATGGATTATAATAGGTGTAGAAAATCGAGAAAATAATTCTTTCGACAACAGCTTGTTTTACCTGTAAAAACAGGGCTTTCCTTTGATTCTCTTATTAATTTTCAGCGCAACATTGAGTGGAATGTCACCAACTTAGCAAAGTGCCTAGAAAGCACAAAAATAAATTAGAAACTCTCTGAACAATAGCTCTTACTATCAGTAAAAAGACAAGGCGCTAAACATCAGGTATTAGAAAAATACTAGGATCTACTTTTCAGATGAATGTCATCAACTCATATCTTAGGCTAGTGACAAAAGTGGTAAAATGAATATTCAATTTGACTAAACAATCGTAAATGTATTTCTTAAGTTAATGACATTCACCTTTCAGACAGGCGCTAATTTTATTCAAGAAAAAAGCGCTTAAATCATTGTATTCAACTTTGAAATTTAGAGCAGGTATAAACTAAAAAAAGACCATTTAGACCGCAGTTATTTTTTGCGGTCTAAATGGTCTTTAACAAGTTTCAAGTCCCGGATCAAAACATTATTTCACCAGCAAAAGATCTCCTTCGTAAAAGATAGAAATACCATCGAGAAATTCAATTTCTGCAACATAGACTAAGACTTGCGAATTCATATCTTTCCCTTTGAAAGTTCCATCCCAACCGAGCCTTGGGTTATTCGGTAGAAAATTTTCTTTAGCATAAATTTCCGCTCCCCAGCGATTAAAAATTCTTAGGAAATTAATTTTCCGAACACTAGAATTGGTATGAATATAAAAGGCCTCATTGATGCCATCTCCATTTGGAGAAAAGGCATTGGGGATATAAACGTTTCGATTTTTTTCTACCGCTACTTTTACCGTATCCTGCCTAAGACAACCCAATATCGTATCCTCTACGCTAAGGACATAGGTGATGTCTTGCAAGGCTTTCGAAAAAGGTTGGAGGCAATTCGAGCAATCTAGGAAAAGCGCTGGTGTCCATTCTATTCTTTGGTTATCGAGCGGAGATGCAGGGAAAATAAGGCCTTTAAGCTGTAGGCTATCACCAAGTTCCATTTCTAAATCAGGGCCAGCACTTACCGTAAAATCTGTATACCCAAAAATCTCAACCGACTGACTAGCGCTACAACCTCGAGCATCTTCTAAAACTACGTCATAAGTTCCTCCTAAAAGATCATCAAACACGGGGACATCTCCAAAGGGAGCACTATTCAAACTATAGCGATAAGGAGCAAGAGCACCCGTGATATTTAGTATTTCAATTTGTCCTTTATCGTTGGCAATTTCACAATCAATATCTTTAGTAAGTACTTCAAATGCAGGAGTCTCCACAAAATTTATAGTGAGCAAGGAGTCAAAAGTACAGCCTGCCATATTGCTGATGGTGACCGAATAATTTCCCGGATCAAGGTCCAGCAAATCAGGGCTGGTACTTCCATTGCTCCAAATATAATTTAAAGGATCGTTGGTTCCATTATTTATGGTAGAAATAGAGCCTTTGCTATTGTCAAAACAATCTCCATCATCTGTTTGAAATTGTACCGAAACTTCCCCTGAGGAAGTAATGATAAAAGAATCCCTTCGGATACAATTCAGAAGAGCTACCTCCACCCAGTAGATACCGGGACTACTGACTTCTAGCGTCTGCTCCGTACTATTATCTTGCCAACGATAGGTCGTATTCGTGGTCTCTGCATCAAGGAGAATACTTTCTCCTTCACAAATGCTTTCGCTAATTTGGCGATTATCATTAGCCTGTACCTCGATTTGTAATAAGAAGGTATCGGACTGATTGCAGGCATTCGTAGCACTAACAATTTGCGTAACGGTATAGACCCCAGGAGTCGTATATGTATAAGAAGGATCAAATGCGGTACTTGTATTTCCATTGCCAAAGTCCCAAAGAATATTTTCCGCATTTTGTCCGGTATAAGAAAAGTCTACTTCAAATGGCACACAACCAATATTATTCGGCGAAACTCTAGCAAGTGCCGTAACCGACTCCGATTCAAAATCTATTTTAAATACGCCAACATCGCAGTTGGTTGTTTGGGAAGTGGCCCAAGCATTTGATTTGGTATTTAAGGTGTAATCCCCATAAGCAGAACAAGAACAAACACCTTGATAAACGATTCCATTTTTATCAAACCGACTAGTTCCACCATCTACATGATTGGCTTTTCCATAATAGGATCCAAATTCTAATCCGGTCGCATTAGCGGTCAATACTCCGATATAAAAGGCATCCCCTACTACACTAAAAGCATCTGGCGTAATGGGCAAATTGGGGGCGGCATAATATCCTGAAAAATAAATTTTATTGCAATTGTCTACCATAAAAGCAATCGGAACAAAATCTATAATAGATAAATCATTTCCGTTCGGCCCCGTGCCGATTACTGTTGAATAAATCAATGAACTTAGGTCTTCAGAAAAAGCAGCAATAAATTGATTACTGCCTTGTTCGGAAAAATAGGTATCCGGGCTAATGGGTAAGTTTCCTTTCGTTAAACCATAGATATGGACTTGTCCAAAATTATCGAGGTCAATAAAATAGCCTCGGTCAGCCCTAGACGTTCCCCAAAAGGTACCATCCAATATTTGTGATCCATCTTCCGCTAGTTTGACCACAAAAGCACTTTGCGGTGATCCTCCCGGCCAATTACTTTGCACCCCGTCGGTGCCTACTGGAAAGTCCTTATCCTTAGTGTATCCAACCACATACACATTGCCATCTTCATCTACTCTTAAGCCATTACAAAAATCACTTTTTTGACCTCCTAAAAATGTAGACCATTTTAGGCTAGAAAGATCATTAGTGAATTTCATGACAACGCCATCTTGTCCGCTGCTTGCTCCTCCTGCATTAAAGCTTTTTTGAAAGGCATTGTCACTCACTGGAAAATCAAAAGACCTAGTCCCCGAGGCGATATAGACATCTCCTTTGGAATCCAACATAATCTCTCCTCGATAGGTATCTCCTATTTCAAAATTCTCTTGAAAAAGGTTTTGTCCATCATTAGTAAATCCTCCGATATAAGTGGAGCCCAATAAGGCAGAACCTGTTGCATCTAATTTCGAAATAATGATATCAGTACCTCCAGCATTATTGGCTTGTATCGCATTAGCATTTACCGGATAATCGTCAGAATCGCTAGAACCATAAATGTATAACTCACCGCTAACATCCGTGATTAGACTGTGTGGAAATTCTCCCGATGATCCACCGAGGTAGGTCGCATAAATTAAAGTGGTTCCTTCTCGATTGTATTTACTGATGGATATGTCCGTCCAACCTCCTCCAAACTCTGCTTGAAAAGCCCCACCTGTAGTAATATAGCCAGCACTAAAAGATATT
>CAYQRA010000465.1:0-5847 GCA_964419315.1 uncultured Saprospiraceae bacterium
TGCCACCATGAGCCGCATTGGGATAATTTCCAATGCGGCTTTTTTATTGGTTTTCCTTGTTTAAAAGTTAACTATTTTCGTTCTTGGACAAATCGACACCGGAGGTTTGTCCAAGAACCACTATTTTTAATACTTTCGCAGTCACCTATATTTATCCACCAAGCTGCTGTTCTTTTAGCGCAGTGTACATTCTTTTATTTTTATGCCCCTGGTTTCTACCTCCTCCTATCCCGGTCCTCCTTGGTATCAGTACAATGCAGACCTCCAAACCATTTGGCCGGGTGTCTTTCGTCGCATCTCAGGAGTGGCCTATGAAAGAGAACGACTCGAACTCTCTGATGGAGATTTTGTAGACTTGGATTGGCTCGATAAAGGAAGTCGTCGATTGGTATTAATTTCTCATGGTTTAGAAGGCAACAGCGAACGACATTATGTCAAAGGAATGGCCCGAATCTTTGCCCGACAGGGCTGGGATGCCTTGGCTTGGAATTGTAGATCTTGTAGTGGCGAAATGAATCGCAAAGCTCGCTTATACAACCATGGAGAAATTGGAGACATCGGGGAAGTCATCACACATGCCTTAAAGACCAAAGATTACGAACAAATCGTTTTGATTGGCCTGAGTATGGGGGGAAATATTTCCTTAAAATACCTCAGCGTCAACGCACAAAGCAAACCAGATTGTATCAAAGCTTGTATCGCCGTATCTGCTCCAGTTGACTTAGGGAGTAGTGCTGCAAAATTAGACTTGCCCGAAGTTGCCTTTTACCGCAAACGATTTTTTAAAATGCTGGAAGCCAAAATGATTATCAAGGCACAGCAATTCCCCGGCATTATTGATATTGATAACCTTAAAAAAGTCGAACGCTGGGAAGATTTTGACAATTACTTTTCTGCTCCAATCAATGGCTATAAAAATGCCCAAGATTTTTACTACCAAGCGAGCACCATCAATTTTATGAGTGACCTCAATGTCCCTAGCCTTTTACTCAATGCCCTCAATGACCCCATTCTCACACCCTCTTGCTTTCCCCGCGCTTTTGCGCAAAAGCACAAACACCTTTTCCTCGAAAGCCCAAAACTAGGCGGCCATGTCGGCTTCTGCCTACCTTGGACAAGCGAAAGTTGGGCGGAACGAAGGAGTTTGGAATTTGTGGAAAGTTTGACTTAAAATGATTCTAAATGATTTCATTTAGTCAAAATACCTTTAGAGCAAAGGCATTAAAATTAACAAGGCCGAAATCACCATGTGCATCCAGTTAATTTTTTACGTTCTCCTACGGACTTTATCGTTTATGGTCCGTAGGACTGCCCCTGTTTGTAAAAAAATTATAGGAAATTTATTAGAGGGAAGTAGTTCCGGCTCCGTATTTACGTTTGCTGCGTTTACCCTAAAATAATAGATAAACAGGAATGGGGGTAATGGCATTTTATGTTCCACGAATCGCACAGATTTTACTTCGGGAAACGCAAGTTCAGCGAAGCTAATCTCTCGTTGGTCGATTTCGAAGAAAATAAAGGAATAACTCTGCGAAACCGACTTTAGAGGTTCACGAAGTAAATCTGCGGGACACCTTTCTGATCCATAGATTTTCTCTTTTACATAAGGCCAAATAGATTCACTTAGCCCCCTTAAAATAATTCTCTCCAGAAAGTTAAAAAATCGTACTATTTTGGGTTAAATTACGGCAGATTCTAATAGTTTATGAAAATACTTCACACCGCAGATTGGCACCTTGGTCAGCGCTTCAATCACAAGGAGCGACAGGAAGAACATCAACAAGCAATGGATGCTTTGTTGGAGGTCATCGCTGCGGAAGAAATTGATTTGTTGGTGGTGGCAGGAGATATTTTTGACATTGGAAATCCTCCCAATTATGCGCGGCGCATGTATTATCAATTTTTGATTAATCTGCGCCAAACGAGTTGTCGCCATGTGGTCATCACCGGAGGCAATCATGATTCCCCTTCCATGCTCAATGCGCCCAAAGATCTTCTACAAGCTTTGAACGTCAATGTCGTTGGTGAAGCGACGGAAAACATAGCGGATGAGATAATTGAGTTGCGAGATCAAGAAGGAAATATAGAAGCCGTAGTGGCCGCCGTACCTTTTCTCCGCGATAAAGATATCCGCTTGAGTGTCGCTGGTGAAAGTAGTCTCGAAAGGGTCGACCGAATCAAAGAAGGCTTGCGAAATCATTATACTTTAGCTGGCCAAGCCGTGGAGCAATATCAGGATTTAAATGTTCCGATTATCGCTACCGGACACCTCTATGCTAAGGGAGCAGAAGCGGGAGATCGCCAAGATAATATCTATTTGGGCAATCGCGAAAACATAGAAGCCCGTGAATTTCCAGCGGTTTTTGACTATGTAGCATTGGGGCATTTGCATCGCGCTCAGATCGTTGGGCAAGATTATCGGGTACAATATTCGGGGTCTTTGATTCCTTTGAGTTTTAGTGAAATCGAGGATCGGAAAGTCGTCAAAGTGATTGATTTTGAAAAGCGGAAAATGCGCGCAGGCGTCAAAGACATTCCAGTAAAAGAATGTCGAAAAATCCGAAAACTAAGTGGCAGTCTCGAAAAGGTACAAAAGCAATTGGATCAATTGGCCAAAGAAATCAAACCAGGGGATTTGACCGCTTGGGTAGAACTACTCATCGAATCAGATAAGGTCATTCCCAACTTGGATGCTTTGCTAAAAGACTACGCTAAAGACTTTCCCATCGACATTTTAAAAACCCGAAGCAATAGAGATCATTTTAGCTTGGAAGAACAAATCGTAGAAGCAGATCTTGATGAATTGAGTCCCTTTGAAGTCTTTACCAAAAAATGCAATAGTGGCGGAGAAGAGCCTGAAGAGTTGGAAGAATTGCAGATGACTTTTAAGGAATTACACAGTTGGATGTTGGAAATGGAAAACGAATAATTGTCTTTTATCTGCGGCGCAACTTGGAGCTTCACCGCAGATAATGACTCATATATTTTTAGAAAAATGAAAATAGAAAAAGTCCGGATAAAGAATTTAAACTCGCTGAGAGGAAACCAGGAAATTGACTTTCTGGCTTCGCCCCTGAGCGACACCGGACTTTTTGCCATCACTGGAGATACTGGAGCTGGAAAAACCACGATCCTAGATGCGATCACCCTTGCCCTTTATGGTCGCGTGCATCGGAATAAAGACGTCAAAGAAGTCCTTTCCTTTGGTGCCGTGGATTGCTATGCAGAGGTGGATTTTTCGGTAAAGGATAAAAAATACCGCGCCAAATGGAGTACCCATCGATCTCGCAATAAAATAGATGGCGCCATTCAAGAAAGCCACCGCGAGATCAGTCTTTGGAATCCAAGCTCGGAAGGTTTTGAAATACTGACCAGCAAGAAAAGAGAAATGGACAAAGCCATTGAAACCATTTGTGGTTTGGATTTTGACCGCTTCTCGCGCTCAGTCTTGCTTTCACAAGGAGATTTTGCCGCCTTTCTAAAAGCCAATGAAAAAGAACGCAGTGACCTATTGGAACGAATTACGGGAACGGACATTTACTCCCGACTTTCTCAAGCGGCGCATTTGCGACATAAAGCAGAGAAAGAAAAACTAGCCGCTTTCCAACAACAAAAAGAGAGCCTTCGCCTCATCGACAAGGAGGAACTCAAAGAGAAAAAAGACCAAAAGAAGGCACTCGAAAAGGAAAGTAAAATTCAGAAAAAAGAGCTAGATCAATTGCGGAGTCAATTGCAATCTTGGGAGCAAATGAATGCCTTGCGAGAAAAGCAATCCAAATTAGCGCAAAGCATTGCTTCCTTAAAAAATCAACAAAGCGAAAGGCAAAGTGATTTTTCGGCCTTGGCCCAACACCTCAAAATTCAACCGTTCACTCCCCTACTCTTACAGCTCGACCATGGACAAAAAGACCTTAGTCAACAAGAGCTAGAACTCCAACAAATCCAAACAGAAGCCAAACAATTACAAGAGCGAGAAACCAAGGGTAAAGATATTTTGGCCAAGCATAAAACCGCTTTTGCTACGGCTAAGAAAGAAGAAAAAGCAGGCGCAAAAAAAATTGAAGCGGCGCAAAAACTGGATGTCTCTATCAGCGAAAAAGAAAAACCTATTTTGCAATGGGAAGAAGACTGGAAAGAGAAAAAAGCAGCCAGTAGCCAACAAGAAGAAGAACTTTTAAAACTAAAAGAACAAACCCAAAAGCTTCAACAAGTAGAGCAAGATCTGCAAGAATGGCTGGCTAAAAATCCAGCAGATCAATTGACCAAGGATTTGGCAGAAATCAATTCCTTACGGAAAAACATCGAACAACTAACCGAAGAAGGAACACAAACCAGTGCCGCTTTAAAGCAAGAAGAAACACAACTCGAAGCTGCCCAAAAAAGTAAAATAAAGACCGACCAACAAATTGAGAAAAAGCAAGTACAGCATAGCAAAATGGAAACTCAGTTTCAAGCACTTGCACCTAAAAACTACGCCAATAATCAAGAAGATTTATTGCGCCTCATTGGTCAGGAAATCGAAACGATTAATGACCAGCGCAATAACCTGCTGACTTTCCACAGTATCTACCGAGACTACTCTTTACTCCTCCGCGAACAACTCGACTATGAAGACAAACTGGAAAGTTTGCATACCACAGAGTCTCGCCTCAACAACGAAGTACTCACTTCTCTGGAAATGGTAGATGCCATCACTGAACGTTTGGAATTCAAACAACAAATCTATGAGCAACAACAGCTCATTGCCAATTATGAAAGAGATCGTACCGATCTGGAACCCGGTATGCCCTGCCCTGTTTGCCAATCTACGGAGCATCCTTTTCGCCATGAACATTTCAAACCTTTTGTCAATCAGGCACGCAAAGAATACGAAAATGTAAAAGGCCAATACGAAGACTTACTCCAACATCATCGCCAATTATTGCACAAGCAAGAACGCTTGGCTCAAGAAATCGAAATACTCGCAGGAACGGAGGGTAAAACCTTGGGTGGACAGGTACAAAAGCAATTGGCTAAAATTTTAGAATACGAAAATAAAATCGCCAGTATCATTCCTGTTCTTCACCAAAAGGACTTGTCAAAAATCGGCAATGAACATTTGGAAAAACAGATTACGGACTTTGGAAAAGATTTAGAAAAGAAAAAAGAACAAAGAAAATCATTAGAAACTTTAAAGGATCAAATCCTCCAAAGTGAACTCCTTTGCAAAACGCTTTTAGAAAAACAAAAAGACCAACAGCGAAAAATCGACAGCTTCCGAGATCGTATAAAGTACATTGAGGAAAAGCGACAAGAGCAAATAGAAAAATACAAAGATACAGAAACGCAGATCAATGAAATTTATGAGAAGTATGGATTAAAATACGATCATAAAAATAAGGAAACGCAATTTCAGGATTTGCAAAAGCAACAGTCCCTTTGGGAACAAAAAGGTAAACAACTGACTGACACCAGTCAGCAAATAAAACTCTTGCAACAGCAATTTTCCCAAGAAGAAAAATCACTTCAGGAAAAAGAAAAAGAAGCGACCAAATTAAAAACCCAAATTGAAAAAGGCCAAGCCGCCTTACAGGAACTCAAAAAAAAGCGTTTTGATTTATTGGCCGATCGTAATCCAGAAGATGAAAAAAATCGCTTGGCAGCATTAACGCAAGCAGCAGAATCTAAAAAAGAGCAAAGCGAAGAATTGCTAAAAGAAATCGCTGCTCAATTAAAGAGTCGACAGGGACAGGAAAAGGCGCTTGAAAAAACCTTAGGGAAACGACAAAAGGAAATTCAGAGTTTGCAGGGAAAATTATTAGACCAAATATTAAAAGCGGGTTTTTCTAGTATTGCACAAATTCAAGA
>CAYQRA010000466.1:0-5817 GCA_964419315.1 uncultured Saprospiraceae bacterium
TTTTATGGTTAATATCTGGTTAAAGAATTTGTTATCAAACAATTATTTATTTGTAAAAAAAGTATAAATGACTGGTAATATTGGGTGTAAATTGATAATTTTAGAAAAAAACATAAGCAAATGAACTGGAGACGATTAAATGGACAAGCCATCGAAAAGCCTATTCTTGAGGCTGTAAAAGAGACGATTATCCGAGAAAAAGCTGCTGGTCATAAACTTAAAGTTTGTATCGGTACGGATTCCCAAGTCAAGGGGAAAGTGGCGGAATTTGCCTCTGTAATTGTCTTCATACGAGAGAAGAAAGGTGGGTTTATGTACATTAGTAATTATAAAATGGAGAAGGAAATGGGCATTCGGGAACGAATGATTTTAGAGGTGGCTCGTTCCGTAGAAGTAGCCTATTCTCTTTGTGATATGTTGGATGCGCATGATGTTGCGCTAGAAGTCCATGCAGATATCAATACTGATCCACATTTTAAATCCAATACGGCACTTAGCGAAGCGATGGGGTATATCCTCGGAATGGGTTTTGTTTTTAAAGCCAAACCGGATGCTTTTGCGAGTTCTACTTGTGCAGATAAAATGATTTGATTTTACGCTAAAGAAATTATCAAAATAAATCTAGTGGCTTTGATTTTCTCAGGGAATTAAAGCCATTTTTTGTTTGAAAGATTATTAAGAGTTCCTACCTTTCCTAAAATAGAATAGTAGCTTCAAATTTGTATGAGAAAAAAATATGGCAATACTTGGTGGGGAAAACAATGGCTCAATGCTTTAGCCAATATTGATTATTCCAATAGATTGCCCCGAGGCCGAACCTATGCCAATAAAGGCCTCGCCCAAGACATTCTCCTCCACAAAAATAAGATCAGTGCAAAGGTGCAAGGCTCGCGCGCTACTCCCTATAAAGTTCAATTTACGATCCCTGATTTTTCTGCTAGCGCAAAGGCAAAGATTATTGAAATCGTAAGCTCCAATCCACTTTATTTATCCAAATTACTCAATCGGGAATTACCCACAGAACTGATGGAATCTTGCCGCCAAAAAGGCATTGCTTTATTCCCGGATTCTTGGAAGGATTTAGAGGGCAATTGTTCTTGTCCGGATTGGGCCGTTCCTTGCAAACACATGGCTGCCGTCTTGTACTTAGTCGCCAATGAAATTGACAAAAATCCTTTCCTCGTTTTTGAATTGCATGATTTTGATCTGTTTAAGGGATTAGAAGGCATCGGATATACGGTACAGGGACAAAAAGAAATTCACATCTCCACGATAGAAGAACTTAGTCAATCCTATGGTGTCTCCAAAGAAATAGTAGTTTGGGAAGAGGACGTTTTTTTGCAATTGGATTTTTCTCATATTCCAGATTGTAGAGCAGATCTTTTGGCCATTCTTTCGCCTCATCCTGTTTTTTATCCCCATGGAGATTTTAAAAAAATCTTACAACTGGCCTATAGCGGTGTGGCCAAATCATTGGCTAAAAAAGCGATTCCTTTTTCTGAAGAATCGAAACAGATTCCCTTGGAGAATATAGAAGCGATTGAGATTTTACTAGATGAAGAAGCGGATTTTTTAAATGTTACTTTCCGCAACTACAAAGGTAAAATAATCGACACTTTTGATGAACAATCCATCCTGTTTGATTTCTTACAAAAGATTCCGTTGAGTGATTTTAAAAAATATTCCCCCGCCTTAAAAAGCTTGATTCTTCTTTTGCAATTTGCTAAGAAGTTATTGCTACAATCTGCCGTTATACCACAGTTAATTCGAGTAGGAACCAAGCATTATAAAATCCGTTGGCTCCCAGCGATTCTCAATCCGACTGTGCGCAGTCTCTTTGCTGGAATTCGGTCGATTTGCCAAAGCGATATTTTATTTTACAAAAAAGGAAAGGCTATTTTTGAACCCATCGATAGCGATAAAATTCCTGCTTTAATTTCCTTATTCCTAAACTATTTAATTAATGAAAACCACAAGCTAAATTATCGCTATGCCGAACATGAAATTGGGCATTTGTTTTTCAATGGAGCTATTCTGAGTTTTCAAACCTACGAAACCAAAGAATTTCCAAACCATATTCAGTTATGGCTCAATCGGTTTTTTATGGTGGAGAAAAAAGTGGTGCCTCTGGTCCAAGTGGAGGAAGAAGAGGATAAGGGCTTTCGGGTAAATATCGCTGCACAAAAAAAAGGAAAAGGAATAAGTACGCCTATTCCACTAAAGGAGGTACTTGGAAAAAAGAAACACCAAAATATCAGAATGCCTTTTTTGAGGGATTTGGCGATGTTGTCAGAGTATTTTCCACAAATCAATGATTTGGTCGCTTCCAATGGAGCTAAAGAACTTTTCTTTGATGGAGATCAGTTTGTAGAGGTTTTGTTTAAAATCATACCAATGATTCGCTTGTTTGGCGTTAAGGTACTGTTGCCAAAAACACTCCGTAAATTGATGCGACCGCGAATGTCAATCGCTCTGGAAAGCAAAGAAGAAAGTGGGGTGGTTAGCACTCCGTCTTTGGTAAATATGGCGGAGTTGATGCAGTTTGAATGGCAGGTTTCCCTTGGAGATCAAATGCTTTCGGAAGAAGAGTTTATCAAGATGGTTGAAAAGTATTCGGGGATTGTAAAGCTCAATGACCAATACATTTTTTTTGATGAAAAAGAAATTCAGACTTTGATCGAGCGGATGAAAAATCCACCCAAATTGAAACCCAATCAATTGCTCCACACCGCTTTGACCGAAGATTATGAAGGTGCGAAAGTTCATTTGGATCAAGCCACCAAAAAATTGATTAAACAATTATTAGAGGGAGAAAAGGTGAAGGTGCCGAAAGGCTTAAAAGCCACCTTGCGACCCTACCAATTGAGTGGTTATAAATGGTTGTATAAAAATTCGAAAATCGGCTTTGGTAGTTTGATCGCAGATGATATGGGCTTGGGCAAAACCTTACAAGTGATTACTACTTTATTGAAGCTAAAAGAGGAAGGAGTACTGGGTCCCCAGAAAGCGATTATCATCGTTCCGACGACCTTGTTGACCAATTGGGAAAAAGAAATCCTCAAATTTGCGCCAGCTTTATCGACCATGATCTATCATGGCAATCAACGCAAATTGGATCAGCTTTCGGAAGTAGATATCCTACTAACAACCTATGGGGTGGCCAGAACAGATGCGAGCATTTTACAAAAGAAAAAATGGTTATTGCTCGCCATTGACGAGGCACAAAATATCAAAAACCCTGGGACAGCTCAGACCAAAGCCATTAAAAAAATAAAGGCCCCGATAAAAATTGCCATGAGTGGTACCCCTGTGGAAAATCGCTTGAGCGAATACTGGAGTATTTTTGATTTTACGAATGCTGGTTACCTAAATACGCTTGCGAAATTTAAAAAGGATTTTGCTAAACCAATTGAAGCGGATCGAGACCAAACCAAGTTGGAACAGTTTAGAAAGATCACTAGCCCCTTTATTCTAAGAAGGTTGAAATCGGATAAATCGATCATCAAAGATCTACCCGATAAAATTGAAAAAGATCAATTCTGTGAATTGACGGGAGAACAAGCTGCCATTTATCAAAATGTCATCGAAACCACCATGCAGGCCATTGATGGAGCCGAGGGGATTACGAGAAAAGGCTTGGTACTGAAATTGATTACCGCACTCAAGCAAGTCTGTAATCACCCCAAACATTTCCTAAAAAAAGGAAAGGCGGACCCCCAATTATCTGGCAAAACCAAAATGCTCTTCGAGCTCTTACAAGAGATTCAAAACAGCCATGGCAAAACCTTGATTTTTACGCAATACCAAGAGATGGGAAAAATGCTGGTAGCAATGTTGGAATCCGCCTTTGGATTAGAGATTGCTTTTCTGCATGGAGGAGTCACCCGCAAGGATCGAGACCTGATGGTCGAAGATTTTCAAAATAATCGGGCCACTCGTATTTTGATTCTTTCTTTGAAGGCTGGAGGAACTGGCCTCAATCTTACGGCCGCCAATAATGTGATTCACTATGACCTGTGGTGGAATCCAGCAGTGGAAGCCCAAGCGACGGATCGAGCTTACCGCATTGGCCAGAAAAATAATGTTATGGTTCATCGCCTGATTACTCAAGGTTCTTTTGAAGAGAAAATAAACGAACTTTTATTGCAAAAAAAGGAATTGGCTAATTTGGCGGTTTCCACGGGAGAGCAATGGATTGGCGACTTATCCAATGAAGCATTAAGAGATTTGGTGAAACTGGATTGACAAGTTTAAACTAAGCCCACTTGTCTTCTAAATTTCTAAACTTGGCCCTGTTTCGTCTACCCCTTGCCAAAAACAAAGCTTCCTCTTACCTTTTACTAAAATCCATTGCTTATCTTTCGCCCAAAATAAATACAATGATAAAAAGTCTAGCCACCTACTGTGCAATGTTTTTTGTCTTAAGTAATCTTACGGCTCAAATGAATAAGATAGAGTACGTCGATTATAAACTAGACAATGGCTTGCACGTCATCCTCCATGAAGATCATTCGACCCCCAATGTAGTGGTCAGTGTAATGTACCATGTGGGGTCTAAAAATGAAAATCCAGAAAGAACAGGATTCGCGCATTTTTTTGAACATCTATTATTTGAAGGTTCTGAAAATATCAAACGCGGAGAGTTTATGGAATACATCTCCAGAGCTGGGGGAACCAATAATGCGAATACCTCTAAAGATCGAACTTTCTATTATGACCTCTTGCCTTCCAATCATCTGGCTACTGGTCTATGGCTAGAATCCGAACGGATGCTACATGCCAAAGTGGAAGGGGAAGGGATTGAAACTCAAAGACAAGTTGTAAAAGAAGAACGACGACAAAGAATAGACAACCGACCATACGGAAGTGTTTTGGAGCAGTCGATGAAAAGAGCTTTTAAAGTACACCCTTATCAATGGTCGGTGATTGGTTCTATGGATCATTTGGATGCAGCTACCGATGAAGATTATGTAGGTTTTTATAAAGAATTTTATGTGCCCAATAATGCCGTGCTTAGCATTGCAGGAGATATAAATGTGGCGGATACGAAATTGCTAATCGAAAAATATTTTGGAAGTATTCCTAAAGGAACCAAAGACATTTACCGTCCTGAGATCGTGGAACCACCGCTTGGCGGAGAAGTAAGAGATACGATTTATGATAATATTCAATTGCCCGCAGTCGTCCAGACTTACCGCACGCCAGCACAGGGAACTTCTGATTATTATGCCTTGAGTATGTTGAGTACTTTATTGTCAGATGGAGAAAGTAGCCGCCTTTATAGATCCTTAGTAGACGAACAACAAAAAGCAGTTTTTGTCGGAAGCTTTCCTTTTTCATTGGAAGATCCGGGAGTAAGTTTGGCCTTTGGAATTGCCAATCAAGGGATTTCTCTTGGGGATCTAGAAATGGGAATGAATGCTGAATTTGCCAAGGTTCAAGAGGAGTTGATTGGAGAAAGAGAATTTCAAAAATTGCGGAATCAAGTGGAAGCTAATTTTGTAACGTCCAATAGTACCATTGCAGGTATCGCAGAATCTTTGGCGGATTATTACATGTATCTCGGAGACTCCAATTTGATCAATACAGAATTGGATCGCTTTCTAAAAGTTACGCGGGAAGATATCCAAAGAGTCGCTAAAAAATACCTAGTTCCTGAAAATAGGGTAGTGCTGCATTATTTGCCAAAGGCCTTTGAAAAACCTAGACCCTAAGTGCTTGCTAAAATAGCTTTAAGAAAATGATCGAGGCTGCCTTTAGCGGTAGTCCGCAGAAGCGGACGGGAAACAATAATCTCTTTTATAGAGCGCCGTCCAA
>CAYQRA010000467.1:0-5817 GCA_964419315.1 uncultured Saprospiraceae bacterium
GCGCGTATTACCTGCGGGTAATAGCGAACAATTGGGTTTAGATTTTAATTATTGTGTATTTTTTAGGGAAAGAGTGAAAATACTTTTAAACGGATAAAGTAGTATTAAATAATCCGTGATAATGCCAAACCAGTGTTACGAATGACCTACGTTTTTGAATCCCCTTAGTAATAAATCAGACCTTCTCCAGAATAGAAAAAATCCTTTGACCATTGAAAATTACCACATTGGTTTAGGGAGAATAAACAAAAACAGTATTGAGTGGTGGAGTAATTTTTCAAGCCTGATAAAAAGGTAGAAAGAAGGTAAAAGTGGTTCCTTCCCCAAACTTGCTATGGACAAATATTTCTGCATCGTGTAGCGTAAGTATCTTTTTAACGATCGCCAAACCGAGGCCTATGCCATCGTTTTTTTCAATACTAGAAGCCGTTTCCTTGGTGGTTTGAAATTTATTAAAAATGGAGTCCAAATCTTTACGTGGAATTCCTGCACCCGTATCAGAAATCTGGACTTGAAGTTCTTTGTCCGAATATTTAGCCAAATGAATTTTGATGGTTCCACCCTCCGGGGTAAACTTAAACGCATTATCAATCATATTCTGAAAAACCCGACAAATCATCAAATAATCTCCATAAATAGGTGCCAAAGAATCCTCTATTTGGACACTTATTTCAACTTTTCGCTTCGAAGAAATTAGCTTATAATTTTGTGGTAAATCTTGCACTAATTTTTCAATAACAAAAGGTGCTTTTTCTGGAATGATTTCGCTTACCTCAAGCTTGGAATATTCAAAAAACTGCTCTATCATAGAAGAGAGTTTATTCGCATTTGCGAGAATGATGTCCAAGTATTTTTTTTGCTCTTCCTTAGAAATATCTCCCTGTTTCAATAGTATAGATTCCGAATATCCAATAATCGATTGTAGCGGAGTCCGCAAATCATGAGACACATTGGCAATTAAATTACCTCTAAACTCTTTTACTTTTTCACAAGTAGAAACTGGATGAGATTCTATCAGGACTCCTTCTTCTCTAAAGGCTGGATGACTAGTCTGATCTGAAGAATTTACATTAGGCAAATACTGCTTTTTCATAGGACCGCTTTCTTGTACTGAATTTTTAAATTATAGAATTGAACTCCACCCTTTTAAGGGCACTTTAAGGTAATGAATGATCTATAACAATTGAAGTAAGGGCAATGCTGATTTAAGTATATGAGATATTTGGCAATAAAAATACATTTCTTATTATTATAAACGGTGATACGCAGCTTTGGTTTAAGAAGTTTCTACTCTTGGAGCTATATCCTAAATTAGGACAGTCAATGTTTACTTTTGAAATAAACGGATCAAGGTGGAATAATGGGCTAATTAAAAACGCTTTGGAGCTTTTGGGGGAAAGTTGTAATTTGTTAAAGCTGGGGGGATAAGGTTTGAGCTACATTTGACGCAAGTAAAATAAAACCAATGCCCAATTAACTATAGAGGACCTTCCCCGATAAAAAAACAAAAAATAATGAATGATAAAATTGAAAAATACTATGATAAGCTAGCGGTAGATTATGATACAGATAGATTTGGAAATTCTTATGGTGCATTCATCGACCAAGAAGAGCGGCAATTTATAGCGCAAAACATAGTTAATGAAAATTCAATTGATATCGCCTGTGGATCTGGACGGTTTTTAAATTTTTGTAAAACGGGAGTAGACATTAGTGCCAATATGATTGCTGTGGCCAAAAGAAAATTTCCAGATAAATTATTTATAAAAGCGGATGCCTTAAGGGTAGCCCCTGAGGTCAAATATGATTCCGCTATTTGCTTTCACCTGCTCATGCACTTAGAACCTCCAAGCATCCACGCTTTATTGGAGAACGTTTATGAACTACTGCATCCCAAAGGTTTATTTATTTTTGATGTGGCTGCCAAAGAGAGAAAACAGCTACTGAAAAAATCCCAAGCGGATTGGCACGGAACGAATAGTTATTCGATGGCAGAAATAAAAAATGCTTGCGGGAAAAAGATGAAAATCAAATCAGTAGAAGGGGTGCTGTTTTTACCTATTCACAGAATACCACCTCGATTTAGAGCGCGCCTTTTGAAGCTCGATCAAATGATCAATAAAACGGGACTCAAAAAGTATTCCTCCTACCGAATGTATGTCTTAGAAAAGCTAGGCTAATGAAACACCTTATTCCAAAATCTATTAAGCTCCAAGTGAAATTGATGGATCGCTACTTCCGTCAAAAATATATCCAGCAATATCAATTTGCTAAGGGGACTAAAAAAGAGATGAATTATGTGGGAAATCTAGTGGTCCGTCAAGAGATCAAGAAAAGCCATCTTTTTGAAAACAAGATTCATAATCTAAATTTGGCAATTGATAAATTTAAAGACTTAGTGATACACCCCGGTGAAGTATTGTCCTTTTGGAGAATTGCTGGCCGCCCATCTGCTGCGAATCATTACAAAAAAGGAAGGAACATCGTATCCGGAAAATTAGTAGAGGAATATGGTGGCGGCCTTTGCCAGTTGTCTGGAATGATTTTTCATCTAGCACTTAAAGGTGGTTTGAAAATCTTAGAACGGCATAGCCATTCTCTTGACCTATACACCCCAGAGACTCGATATACCCCTATCGGTACGGATGCAACCGTCGTCTATGGCTACAAAGATTTATTGATTAGCAATAATGCTCAAGGGACTTTGAAATTCAGTTTTACGATCAAAGAAAATCGGGAATTAATTGGGCAACTTTTTTTTGAAAAAACCTTAAAAGAAGTTCAGCTAATTACGGAAGTGACAGAGACAAAAGATACCCGCTCCGTTGTGATCTCTAATAGGGCAGGGGAGGTGCTCTTAAGGTCTTCCTATGGGATTCTTAAAGAGGAAAATGATAGTACTTAGGAATGCTTTTGCATTCTAATCGCTTGTTTTGCT
This sequence comes from uncultured Saprospiraceae bacterium, assembly GCA_964419315.1. Classification (GTDB taxonomy): domain Bacteria; phylum Bacteroidota; class Bacteroidia; order Chitinophagales; family Saprospiraceae; genus CALLVY01. The sequence goes on from CAYQRA010000467.1 coordinate 2,939, forward strand.
GGCCTCCGACCATTGCCCCAATGGTTAACAGATCCTCTGTAATACTTCATTATTGGGTTTGAATAGACAAGTATTTGTTGTCATCGCAAGGAAGCAAAAAAGTAAACAATCACTCCTCAAAACAATCCCTCCACCTTCTTCCGAATATTCACAAAGTTTAACAAAAATAAACCCACCCCGCAAAGCCCCGCCACGACCCAAACCCACCAATGCAAGCCCCCACCAATCACAAAGCCCTGCTCCCGGATCATCGGCAGACAAGCCGACCGCAAGCCCCAAAGACAAACCAAGGCGGCCAGCCAAACTCCGCCATACATCCACAATAGCCGTTCATGTAAAGTCTTCCGAATATCCCAAAGCGGATAACCTTGCTGCAATAAGAATCGAATATCCCTTGCCGATTGAGCAATCAACAATTGAAAGTTCAATAAGAAAACCAAAAATGACAAAGCCAAAATGATAAACCCAATCAGCGCAATCACCGCTAGTAGCGTCCAAAGAATCAAATTCAATTGGCCACCAATAAATCGCCCGCGACTCAATTCAAAATTATTTTCTTTCAGATAATCTTCCAATTCTGGCGCATAGATATTGGTACAATCTAAGATCAACCTAGAAGGCTTCGCTTGCTCCCGACCACCAAAAGTTGCATTGGCATATTCCATAAAAGATTGGGGGACAATCACGGAATTAATCCGATCACTAAAGCCAATGATCCGCCCTGCAAAAGTCTTGGACAATCCATTGCCTTTTAGTGTGATATCAAAGCTCACTCGTTTGATGGTGCTCGGTGTAAACTGAGGCAATCCCTGACTGGGAGCAAACCCAAAATTATACAAGGCCAAATAATCCCTAGATAAAACAATCGGGATCTCCGCTTGTCCTTTTTCCCAATCCCAATCCTCCAAATCAAAATCCAGAAATTCATCACTCACCGATTCAAAAAACAACTCCGTATAAAAACCCAGTAAAGAACTGGAAGCGGAGACTTTAAATTGATTGGGGGTGAAAAGGCCGACCTCTTTTATAAACGCTTGATCGGCTAAGTCTTTAATTTCTCCTTCTGTAAAAGCCGCACTTACTCCCAAGGTATTGAAAAGATTGACTCGTTTATTGATCATCAGAAAACGATCATCGGTGGCTCGGTCGCCACCCACGATTTTTCGCACATCCTGATAAAGTTGTAGCGCAAGCAAGAGCAATAACAGGCCCAAAAAGGAACCCAATAGGGCACCCAATAACTGCCATTTGCTTTTCCCTTCCCAAAGTAACTGATGTAATAGCTTCTTTTTAAACAACTTCTTCATTATAACTTTTATCTCTTTTTTTTACTTCGCTTATTAACGTACGATAAAGTCTATTATATTTGCGCCATGAATGATAAGATACTGATTCTCGACTTTGGTTCCCAATATACACAATTGATTGCGCGTAGAGTTCGGGAGCTTAATGTTTATAGTGAAATTGTTCCTTATAATAAGGTGCCCGAATTGGATGGTGCTTATAGTGGCATTATTTTGTCTGGAAGCCCTTTTTCAGTAACGGAGGAGAAAGCCTTAAAATTAGACTTAGATCAACTGACTGGTAAATTACCGATTTTAGGTATTTGCTATGGAGCACAATTGATGGCCAATTATTATGGTGGAAAAGTGCAGCCTTCTAGTAAGCGAGAATATGGCAAAGCCAATATCGGCGAGATTCATCACCAAGATCCTTTCTTCGCCGAGGTGCCAGCAGATTCCCAAGTTTGGATGTCGCATGGAGATACCATCATGGAATTGCCAGATGATTTTGAATTGTTGGCAGGAACGGACAGTATTCCGGTGGCCGCTTTTCGAGCTAAAAATGGTAATTTTGGAAAACCAGTCTACGGCATTCAATTTCACCCTGAAGTGACGCATAGCCTGCACGGGAGTCAGATTCTTAGAAACTTTGTGATTGGTATCTGTGGCTGTAAAGGCGATTGGACGCCTGCGCATTTTGCGGAGAATACCATCCAAGAATTGCGGAAGCAAATTGGCGAGGAAAAAGTATTAATGGCCTTGTCTGGAGGAGTGGATTCTACGGTAGGTGCAGAATTATTGCACCGAGCCATTGGAGATCGACTGTATTGCTTTTTTGTAGATAATGGCCTTTTGCGTAAGGACGAATACCAACAAGTATTGGATTCTTACCAAACGATGGGCTTGAATATCAAGGGAATAGATGCTAAAGATCGTTTCTATCAAGAAATGGCTGGCGAATCAGATCCCGAGAAAAAGCGAAAGATCATTGGACGGGTATTTATCGAGGTTTTTGAAGAAGCAGCGGAGCAATTTGAGGGCATCTCTTGGCTAGGACAAGGGACGATTTATCCAGATGTTATCGAGTCGGTTTCTGTACATGGACCTTCTGTGACCATCAAATCTCACCATAATGTGGGCGGTTTGCCAGATATTTTGAAATTAAAGATCGTCGAGCCTTTGCGGATGTTGTTTAAAGATGAAGTTCGCAAAGTAGGAAAAGAGCTGGAAATCCCAGATGCAATCCTCCAAAGACATCCTTTTCCTGGTCCCGGTCTCGGAATTCGTATATTAGGGGATATTACCGCCCAAAAAGTGGCTCTTTTGCAGGAAGCAGACGCAATATTCATTAATAAACTCAAAAAATACGACCTTTACAATAAGGTATGGCAAGCAGGAGCCGTTCTTTTACCAGTCCAATCTGTCGGAGTAATGGGAGATGAACGAACTTATGAAAAGACAATTGTCCTGCGAGCGGTAAGTTCAACCGATGGAATGACCGCCGAATGGAGCCGATTACCCCACGATTTTTTAGCAGAAGTTTCCTCAGAGATTATCAATAACGTAAAAGGAATAAATAGAGTAGTTTATGATATT
>CAYQRA010000468.1:0-5804 GCA_964419315.1 uncultured Saprospiraceae bacterium
AACTCTGCGGGACACTTATTTTCCAAAGAAACCTAAAATCCAAGGCTTCCAAATGCGAGGGACTAATTTAAAATGCTGCTTAACCTTAAAGTCACTTCTAAAAAACACCAGTCCCATAAAAAATAAATCAATGGTCAAAGTAACCTGTGGATGAGCCTTAATTTCTTCCCATGCCTCTTCCATTTCTGTCGACCAATGGATATCATCAAAAACCAAAATGCTATGCTCGTGAATGTGTTCGAGGCATTGCTCAAAATAATCGATACTTGGTGCTTTGCGATGATTGCCATCTAGAAAGGCAAAATCCAAAGGACTCAAATCTGCTAAGGCTTTTTGTAAAGTTTGGTCAAAATGTCCAGTCCGCAAATCTATATTTTGGGCTTTAAAGGTTTGAAAATTTTTTTGCGCGACCTTCGCGATATTGGGGCAACCTTCGAGGCTAATGATTTTGGCAGAAGCTGCTCCTTGTGAAAAATAAAGGGTCGACAAGCCAAGAGAAGTTCCTAATTCCAAAATGCTTTTGGGGCGATACAATTGCATTATGCGAAAGAGCATTTTGCAATAAAGCGCTTGGGTAAGAGAAGACTTGGCAATCGCTTTGATACTTCGACTGTTTCCCAGATTCATTTGGGAACCTGCCCCAAAATCAGTCACCTGAATTTTTTGACCATCTGCCAAAAGCTTATCTCGAAGAATTTCCAAGGAAGAAAAAGCATAAAACTGTCGATCATCATCGATGACTTTTTGAGCAAATTCAAAAACAAATGGCGAGTGTACCCCGTATTGAGTGGTAGCTTGGACGAAAAATCGGATAAACCTGAAAATCAATTGTATTCTTTGCACTGCTCAAAGGTATTTAATTATTCCTTTTTTGCTAGTTAAATGATACTAAATAGCGGCAGAAAAATAGGAAGATTGTCTTAATTGATAGCATTTGATGTGTCCATTTGAAGAAACAGCGTCTTAATATCGAAATTGTTTTTTGCCAAAATTGCGTTAAACATTTGCTAAAGCAAGCAAGCATTTTTAAGGAAAAATACTAATCGCTGTTGACCGGGCGTTATGCCAATAATTATCCACTGAACTGTAAAAAAAAACGGCTTATGAGAGTCAAAATCATCTTGTTTTTAATGTTAATCGGCGCATTTAGCCTAGAAGCACAAAAGTATACGACGGCAGTAGGGGGACGTCTGGGCAATGGGATTGGTCTGACCGTACAGCAAAAACTATGGAAGAAGGTCACTTTTGAAGGAATCCTCAATCAGCAGTTTAAAGAAAATGAAATCATCTTTACTGCCTTGCTCGAGCGGCATAATAAATTGATTGGTAAGCGGCTAAATATCTATATGGGAGCAGGGCCTCACTTTGGCTGGAATGGAGATTTTGAAAAGCAAAGCCGAGGGGTGATGGGGATTACTGGTATTGCCGGCCTTGAATTTACGATTGCCAGACTCAATCTTTCTTGGGATTTTAAGCCTGCCATCAACCTTTCTGGCGGTACACAAACCTTTAGTCCTCAAACTGCGCTTAGCTTGCGTTATGTGCTCATCAAAGCGCAAAAAAAGAAGGTCAATTGGAAGTTCTGGGAAAAGAAAAATAGCAAAGGAAAAAAGAATAAAAAGTAAAGTACCTAGAAGCAGCGTCAGCCCTACGGCTTTAAACGATAAAGCCCGTAGGGCTGACTCTGTTTGTAGAAAAAATCGTCACAAGCCTTTAAAGGGACCTAGTTCCGGCTCTGTAAAGCACGAAATCAGGATTTTACGTAAAAAATCAAATTGATACACATGGTCGTTTCCGGTTCTGTATTTACGTTTGGTGCCTTTAGCCTAATCGCAAGACCTTCCTATTTAAGAGAAAACAATTAAATCCTTATATTGGGGCTTTTTCGAAAGAGTTTTTGATGCATTTGTATATAAAGCCCACAATTTATGTTTTTCCAGAATGTCTATAAAGGAGCGAATGACCCTTGGCGCTATTTGCTGACGATCTTAGGAACCCTAGCTGGTTTACTTTTTATCGGACAAATTCCCGTTACCATTCCTGTCTTGCAAGCCTATTTTAAGGGCGACATTAGTCTTGCGGATATCGAAAACTTTCAAGCTAATCCAGATTTTACAAAGATTGGAATAGATGCCAATGTTGGGATGTTTTTGTTATTGATGACTTTTGTAATTGCGCTGATCATCTTGCTTTTTTTGGTGCAAATAATACATCGTCGATCTTGGCGTAGTTTGATCAATTATAAAGAGCAATTCAATTGGTCGAAGATTGGGTTTGCTTTTGGCCTTTGGTTTTTGATGTCTTTGGTGCCAGAAGCGATCAATTATGGCTTAAGCCCAGAAAGTTATTCTTATCAACTCAATTGGTCTAAATTTTTACCCCTCCTAGCTATTTCCATTTTTATCTTACCGCTACAAACTTCCTTTGAAGAGATTTTTATGCGCGGCTACCTCCTACAAGCTTTTGGTTATTGGACCGGCACGCGATTAATTCCCTTATTGGTGACTTCTGCTATCTTTGGTTTGATGCATGGGATGAATCCGGAGGTCGGGAAGTTTGGTTTTGGAACCATGATGTTTTATTACATTGGAACCGGCTTGTTTTTGGGAATCATTACGCTGATGGACGATTCTCTAGAATTGGCCTTGGGAGTTCATGCCGCCACCAATATATATGCTTCTACCATAGTTACTTTTGAAGGCTCTGCCTTACAAACGCCAGCGATTTTTAAAACGGAAATAATCAATATCGAATTGATGATTCCGGTGTTTTTTGCTTTCGCGGCGCTTTTTACTTTTATTTGTGCTCGCAAGTATGATTGGTCGGATTGGTCAAAACTATATGCTAAAATACCCCCAGAAGAGCAAGCAGAGATCGAGGTTCCCCTTGGATAAAGTGTTTTGGATGCTGCTATAAGTAGTTGAATGACCATTTTCTTCCCCCATAAAGCAAAACTATTTCTATAAAACCTACTATTTTTACTAGAGTTTATTTTGACAATCATTCAAACAGAATAGACTCGAAATTTTATCAACAATAAATTACACGAAAATAATTTCAATGTACATGAACTACTATCTAAAAATTTTAAGTTTTGTTTTATTCCTTTCTGCGGCTACGGGTGTAGAAGCTCAAGCAGACCGTTGGATTCAAAAGGTGGATTACAAAATGGATATCGACTTTGATGTAACGACCCATCGTTTTGATGGGGTACAAAAGCTAACGTATTTTAATAATTCTCCGGATGCACTGGATCAGGTTTTTTACCACCTCTACTTCAATGCTTTTCAGCCAGGAAGTATGATGGAAGTGCGAACCAGAGAATTGCCGGATGGAGATAAAAGAATTAAGGGGAAGATCTCTAAAATGTCAGAAACCGAAATCGGTTATCAAAAAATAAAATCCCTAAAGATGGATGGAAAAGACTGTAAATTTGAAGTAGTCGGAACCATCTTGGAAGTAAAATTACCGAAGGCAATTGCTCCCGGTGGGAAAGCCCAATTGGATATGGAATTTCAAGGACAAGTGCCACTCCAAACTCGTCGATCTGGTCGGGATAATGCCGAAGGTATTTCTTATTCTATGTCGCAATGGTATCCAAAACTTTGTGAATATGACTACCAAGGTTGGCATTCCAATCCCTACATCGCACGAGAATTTCATGGGGTTTGGGGAGACTTTGAAGTCAATTTAACCATCGACGAGAAGTACTGGGTAGGAGCCACCGGCTACCTACAAAATGTCGTAGAGATTGGAGGTGCATACGGAGAAAAAGGTTTGGTTACCATTCCCAAAATCAAAGATGGAAAAAGAACATGGACTTTTGATGCACCCAATGTACATGATTTTGTCTGGGCGGCCGATCCAGATTATACGCATACCAATCTAAAAGCAGCGGATGGTCCGATGATGCATTTTCTTTATCAGAAAAATGAAAAAACGGAAGAAGTATGGGCCAAACTTCCAGCGATCATGGACAAGGCTTTTACTTTTATCAATAAGAAATATGGGAAGTATCCCTACGAGGTTTATTCCTTTATTCAAGGAGGAGATGGAGGAATGGAATACCCGATGGCTACGCTGATTACGGGAGAGCGTTCGCTCAATAGTTTGGTCGGCGTATCGGTTCATGAACTGATTCACAGTTGGTACCAAATGATTCTAGGAACCAATGAAAGTTTGTATCCTTGGATGGACGAAGGTTTTACTTCTTACGCTTCTGCCGAGGTAATGAACCATCTAGCGAAAGAAGGTTTGTTGCCCGGAAAAGAATATGTAGAGAATCCCCATGCTTCTACTTATTCTGGTTTTGCTAATTTTAGTAAAAGTGGGAGAGAAGAAGCGATCAGTACGCATGCGGATCACTTTGGGAGCAATGCCGCTTATGGTGTTGGGTCTTATGTAAAAGGGTCCATATTTTTACACCAACTCGATTATATCATGGGGACCGAAGCTTTTGATCGTGGCATGTTGAGCTATTTTAATACTTGGAAATTCAAGCATCCTAATCCCAATGATTTTATCCGCATCATGGAGAAAGAATCTGGATTAGAACTTGATTGGTATAAAGAATATTGGGTGTCTACTACCAAGAGCATTGATTATGCGGTCCAAGGTTTTAAAGCAGGAGCCTCCAAGAAAAATACGGTGATTGCCTTAAAACGAAATGGCGAGATGCCGATGCCTGTCGATGTAGTGGTTACCTTGAAGAATGGGGATAAATTAACGTATAATATTCCACTACGAATTATGCGTGGTGAGAAAAAGGAAAGCCTGGAAGAAGGTAAATTATTGTATGCCAAAGATTGGGGCTGGGTGTATCCAAACTATGAATTGGAAATACCTGTGAAATCTAAAAAGGTAATACAAGTCGAAATTGATCCTTCCGTTAGAATGTTGGATGTAGATCGAGATAATAATGTTTTTCCAAGTAGGTAGTTATAAACGATTTTATCTACCGCCAAGAATGTCAGGAATGAGTGCGTCTCATTGCTGGCATTCTAATTTTTACGCCATCAAAATTTACCCATTGCTACCCAATCCACAACCCTTTTTAGAACGTATTTTTCAGCACCTCGCCGCCGATCGTATTGCAGTGGAGGAATATGAATTGGATCACCTTTGCTATCGAGTGGAAACAATGGAAGCTTATGTTGCCTACAAAAAGATATTGGCAAGTCAGGGAGAATTATTGACAGAAAGTATAATCGGCGGGCGACCCATCGCGACTTATAAACTAAAAGAACCTTTTGTTTTTCAATCTAGAAAAATAGAGTTATTAGAATTACCTGCTCCAAAGCTGGGGCGTTTTTATCCAGTAGGTTATGAGCATGTGGAGTTTGTAATTGATAAAAGTTTGGAGGCTTTTCAGCGGCAATATGCCCACCTTGATTTTGATACCAAGGGAAAGGATAAAAAAATCAATCCTGATTTACGACTTGTTTATGAGACAGGAAGTGTAAAGTTTCACTTGTATAATCTGGAATATGTGATTAAGTATTTGGATTAGATAAAAGTGAAAAATAAATGTCCGACAGGTCCTATCGATTCTAGATATTCGAATGTCAATGATCTGCGAAACCAACAAAAATCTTCTTGCTTTAAAATCCACCAGAAAGGACGAAATTTTCAAAATCTAAAATATTTATCCAAATTATAAGTTATTTTAAAGTATTGTCGGCGGAATTAATTTTCATTAAGACCTATTCCATTGCTAAGCTTTGACAACTTTTAGGAAAGTTGAACACTCTTTAGAGCATGTTTAAATTTAGTTCGCCTATTGAGGCTCATGAACCTTCGGTTTC
>CAYQRA010000469.1:0-5802 GCA_964419315.1 uncultured Saprospiraceae bacterium
GAGATTACATGGGCATGTTGGCCACGGTGATCAATGGGATGGCGATCCAAAGTGCCTTAGAAGCCGCAGGGGTTTATACCCGCTTGGTTTCGGCCGTGGAAATGAAAGCGATTGCGGAACCTTATATCCGCCGCCGAGCTATTCGCCACCTTGAAAAAGGACGAGTGGTTATTTTTTCTGCGGGAACAGGGAGTCCTTATTTTACGACAGACAGCGCTGCGGCACTTCGTGCCAATGAAATCAATGCGGATGTCATTCTTAAAGGAACACGCGTAGATGGTATTTATACAGCAGACCCAGAAAAAGATCCAAGTGCTAAGAAATTTGATAAATTATCTTTTGCTCAAGTCATTAGCCTTGGCCTGAGTATCATGGATATGACCGCCTTTACGATGTGTCAGGAAAATAATTTGCCGATCATCGTTTTTGATATCGGAGATGATCAGAATTTACAACGTATCGTCCAAGGAGAATCAATTGGTACTTTGGTAGAAACCTAATTAGCGATACCTGATTTTCGTCAGATGCTTTTAAAAACGGAGGGTGCGGCTAAAAAGCCGCACCCTCCGTCATTTTATTTAGATTAAAATTATTCTCTTTTCCTTTTAGCTCTTCTCCGCCTTTATTCCTTCCACGATCACACTCAAGCCGATTTGATTGAAGATGACTTTATCTGCAATTTGGAAAATTGGTACGAGCATATTGTAGAACTTCATCTGACCAGTAGGAATGACTTTTTTCCGCAAAATATTCCCAGATACAAACCAGCCTAAGATTCCTGCGAGATTGAAATGCTGACTATGGGTGACCTGTAGGTCATTGTCGGTAAATAATTTTTTTAGAGAGGTTTTATTATAACGGCGATAGTGTTCGAGTGCTTCATCAAAAGTATTATAAAGCATTTGGTAGGCCGGCACCAAGATCACCATGCGCCCGCCAGGGCGAAGTAGTTTTTTGCAATTGGCGATAGCCAAGGTATCGTCTTTGATGTGCTCTACTACATTGAGCGCAAAAAGCCCATCAAACTTTTCGAGAAGTTCTTGGTAGACTTGATCGAACTCAGGATGGACCAAATCAATTTTTGAAATACCCAATACCGTTTTTTCTTTTTCGAAATTGTCTTTTAGAAAAGTACAGTAATTATCGCGAATGTCGCTGAGCTGAATATTTCTTTGATCTCGAATAAAGAAAGAAGAGATATTGCCGATACCACTACCAATTTCAATGATGTTACCCGAGAGATTGCGAGAAGTCGTCTGGTACATCCATTCGTTGAAACGATTGGCTCCAGCGATAGCTTCCAAGGTTTCCATGCCCTCCAAGTCATATTCTTTATAGGCAAAATCTTTGCGGTCTGTTGACATAATTTAAGTCGTTTAATTTATTTTTTAAACAGCAATAAATTGTATTTTAAAATGCAGTAAATCGCTCGAAAGCCATCTCTCCACCCGATCTTTTTTCCTTCCTCATAAGAACGGCCATAATAAGATATTCCAACCTCATAAATGCGAATGTCTGGAAGTCTGGAAATTTTTGCGGTCACCTCTGGTTCAAATCCAAAACGCTTTTCCTGTAAATCGAGTTGCTGTATCAAATCAGTACGGAAAAGCTTGTAGCAAGTTTCCATATCGGTAAGATTGAGGTTAGTAAAAATATTGGAAAGTCCGGTCAACCAACGATTGCCACGAGAGTGCCAATAAAATAAAATGCGGTGTGGTTTTCCACCTATAAAACGAGAGCCGTATACAATGTCTGCAAAGCCATCAAGGCAGGGTTGAAGCAATAAATTATATTCTTCAGGATTATACTCCAAATCTGCATCTTGGATAATCAGGTAGTCGCCAGTAGCAGCTTTTATACCAGCGTGTAGCGCAGCTCCTTTTCCTTGATTATAGGCTTGTTTGAAGTAGCAAATATTTAAGTCTGCATGCTCCTTTTGGTAGCTTAGGATTAGGTTTTCCGTTTGATCGGTAGAACAATCATTGACAATGATGATTTCTTTAGTCATCCCTTCCAACAGCACGACCGCACGGACGCGTTCTAGGATTTGGAGGATACTCCGTTCCTCATTATAAGCAGGGATGACAATGGATAAAGTCTTTGGCATGGAATGTAAATAATTGCAAAGCCAAATATAAGATTATTTACCCCAAGTTCTGAGGCGTGGACTTAAAATAAAAAGTTTAGCGCGGAAGTTTAGACCTTAAGTAATCTACCATCTACTTAAAATATTAATTTTCGAAAATTCATTTGGATCATCTCTTGGATCAATAGCCGTATTCGCTTTTACACTTACAGCAATAGGCGTCCCATCTTCTTTAATACATAAATCTATATTATTATCATTGTCTCCAATATCTCCAATTTGAAAAGGGTTTACCTGAATGGTGTCGTTTTGGTTGACTAAACGTATTGAAAAGCGGTTTAATTCTCGCTTCCCTAATTCTTCCCCATCCATTGCACGAACGCCGCCAGCCCAAACTGTTCTGACAACAGTTGTTGTACTTTTTGGACAATCGCAGCCGCGACCTTCCGCTACAAAAGGATAAGTATCCTCTAGTTGGAAGTGTTCGGCATAGCTTAGAAAGGGACCTTTCTCCAAAGGCGTAACTGCTATTTTTTGACCTTTGAAATTTTGTCCACTTCGAGCTAATAAATCACCAAGGATTTCCACCTCTATAGGTTGGTCATTTGGGAAATTGCCATAATCGCCGATCAATAAAACTGTTCTCAATTCAAAAGCTTCAATGGCTGGACGGAAGGAAGCTACTTCTGGAACAAAGAAATTCCCTTTTGCGGTTTTGATTCTAAAATCTGAAGCTTGCAAGGTTTCGGGATTTAGCTCCTGCGAAAAAACAAGAGGCATTCCATCTTTGCCGGGAGCTTTGGGAGAAATAGCAAAAGCAGTTTGGGGTAAAGCATTATCTAAACCAAAAAAAGCAGATAATACTTTTGCTTCTCTTTGTTGGTCAATAGAAGGAATTTTATCGGATAGGGTATAATCCGGCATTGGATTACAGCTACTTAATAGTATAAAAAGACAAAGGGTAAATAGCAGTTTCCTATTGGTTCTCCATATTAAGCGCATCCTTTTAATATTATTTCGAGGGGGCTAATTGTCTAATAAAAGCTTCCAATTCTTTTTTCATTTTTAAAATGCTACGAGTCAATAACCATAATTGATTTTCCATTTTTCCACCTCCTGATCCATCAGTCGAAACCAAATCGGCGGACATAATGCCAATACGATAGAGCCAGGGTAGCCATAAGGCAATTGTGGACTTTCCTCCATATGACGAAGGACTTGATATTTGCGGGTAGCTTTAAAATGATGATCAGAGTGTCGAGTGAGTTCGTAGAGCATAATACGACCGAGTTCATGGTTGGAATTCCAGGAGTGGTGAGGGCTTACGGTTTCGTAGCGGCCGGAAGGCATTTTCTTGCGGCGAAGCCCGTAGTGTTCGATGTAATTGACGCATTCTAGCAAAGTAAAACCACCAAGGGCAATCAGCAGTGCAAAGCCAAGGATGCTTAATCCGAAGAACCAAGTGATAATCGCCAAGTAGGCGATTTGTGTTATTTGGAAGCGTAGCATTTGATTTTTCAAAGACCAAAAATTTTGCTTTTTCCTTTTCAATCGTTTGCTTTCTATGGTCCAGGCACTGCGGTAGGAGCCCAAGACCGATCGCCACCAAAAGGCATAAATGCTTTCTCCCTGACGGGAAGAAGCGGGATCTTTATCGGTTGCTACATTTTTATGATGTCCGAGATTGTGTTCAATATTGAAATGCAAATAAAGATTGGGAAGGAGTAAACTTTGAGAAGCCAACTGAGCGAAGTAGTTATTGCGATGTCCCAATTCATGAGCGACATTGATGCCAATCGTCCCCAGTACTAAACCCATGTTTAAGGTCATGCCAATTTGCTCAAAAGTACTGAGTCCACCTTGATGGAGGATTTGGAAAAAATACCAGATTAATCCATACAAAATTGGAATGTTGAGATAGAGTAGAAAATCGAAAAAATAAGCTTTGCTTTTTAGCTCTGCTGTTGCTGGACTTAAATTTTCGCTAGATTTAGGCAAGACCAATTCGAGTAGCGGAATGATTAGAAAACCAAGGTAAACCGACCCCAGCGACCAAATTCCGCCATAGTATAAACCAAGGAAACCGACAAAAGGAAGTAAATAAGCAATAAGGTATTTGGCATCTTTTAGCATAAGGCGAAGCGATTTAGAGCACCTAAAGTAATTAGAATAAAAGCTTTCTACAGTTATAAGTATACGTAAAATAGTGCATAATGGTCTATTATTTTCATTAAAAACGAACCAAAATAAACTCTAAGCACTATTTAATGTTTGGATAGAATAGGAAAGCTAAGCAAACGATATTCTATTTTTTTTGAGAAGCTCCGGAGAATGTCAAAGAAGGTTTTGTACTTTTGCCTTTCCAATTTTAGAAATCTACTTTTAAGAAAACTGCGCGCAATCGACAAATTGCGAAGCCTAGAAAAATAAATATGAGTCCAAAATTTCATTCCCTTATAATAAGTAAAGTGGTCAAAGAAACCGAAGATGCTGTGTCTCTTTTCTTTACGATTCCAGACGAATTAAAAGAAACGTTTAGCTATATCCAAGGCCAATATTTGACCCTACGTTTTACCCTAAACGATAAAGAAGAAAGAAGGGCCTATTCGATGTCGAGTAGCCCCATGGAAGAAGAAATCTCTGTAACGGTAAAGCGTTTAAAAGGAGGTTTGGTATCCAATCATATTCTGGATACTCTAAAAGCGGGGAATGCTGTAGAAGTGATGGCACCAGATGGCCGCTTCAACACGAAATTAGATCCGGAGCAAAATAAGACCTATTACCTTTTTGGAGCAGGAAGTGGCATCACGCCGCTGATGTCTATTCTAAAAACCATCCTCGAAAAAGAGCCGATGAGTGCAGTTTTTCTTTTGTATGGCAATCGCGAAGAAAGTTCTATTATTTTCAAAGAGGCGCTAGCAGAGATGAGTCAGCGTTATGACAATCAATTGATCGTCGAACATATGCTGAGCCAACCGATTAAGAAAAAAGAAAAGGGCATCACTGGTTTTTTCAAAAAAGCACAAATGGCTTGGTCGGGAAAAACAGGAAGAATCGATGCCAAGGCCGTTGCTAATTTTTTAGAAGAAAATCCTTCCCGATCTAAGGAACGAGAATTTTTTATCTGCGGCCCCAATAACATGATTGATACCGTAGAGGCAAGCTTATTGGCTTTGGAGATTTCGAAGAAAAAGATTCATACTGAACGTTTTACGGCCGATAAAATAGCTCCGGAGTTGGCGCAAGCCATGGGCGCTGATGGTGCCCAATTAAAAGTCCAACTGGATGGCGACACGCTCCATGTTGTAGTCCCCAAAGGAAAGACCATATTGGATGCTTTATTAGATTTAAAACATGATCCTCCTTTTTCTTGTACCTCTGGCTCTTGTTCTGCTTGTATGGCCAAATTACTCAAAGGCAAGGTGGAGATGGAAGTGTGTTATGCCTTGGACGAAGATGAAGTGGAAGAAGGTTTTATCCTGACTTGTCAGTCGCATCCGACGACAGCGGAGGTGGAGATTACTTATGAGGTTTAAGAGTGGTACGGTATGGAGTGTGACGAAGGCCATTTTACCTGCGTGGTTGGAATGGCGCGTGTGCTGACTGGTGAAGTAGCTTTAATAGCCAGAGGCCAAAAACCGGAAGATGAGAATGCAAAAGCACTTACCTAGCTCCGCGATTTATTATTCTTTCGAAGAATCTGTGGCAGCGAGTCG
>CAYQRA010000470.1:0-5802 GCA_964419315.1 uncultured Saprospiraceae bacterium
TTGGTACTTTTGTGAATATATGCTCACTAACTTACCACCTTAAATTATTCGAAAATCATATGATTTTCAGACTTATTTCCCCTCCACTCAAGATATATTTTAGGAAACGTCAATATGACCATTAATAAAATAAAAATAGACCTATGAAAAGGCAACGGGTTATTGTTTGGTTTCGACAGGATTTGCGATTACATGACAATGAAGCATTGTCCGATGCACTGCGGAGTGGGGAAGAAGTGATTCCTGTTTTTATTTTTGATGAAAGGACCTTTAAAGGAAAAACAAAATTTGGTTTTCCAAAGACGGATCGCCATCGGGCAAAATTCTTAATTGAATCGGTCGAAGATTTGAGGAACTCCTTGCAAAAGCTGGGTTCAGAACTGATTGTACGCGTAGGAAAGCCCGAAGAAGAATTGTATCAATTGGCGCTCGAGGTGAAATCTAGCTGGATATTTTGCAATCGAGAAAGAACGCAAGAGGAAGTCGAAGTACAGGATGCTTTGGAAAAAAAGCTTTGGTCCATCGGTCAAGAGATTATTTTTTCTCGCGGAAAGATGTTGTACTACACCCAAGACCTTCCTTTCCCCGTTACCCATTGCCCAGATGTATTTACGCATTTTCGCAAGGAAGTGGAGCGTTTTGTTCCCATTAGAGAAGCCCTGCCCACGATCGAAGAAACTTTCAAACCCATAGGAATAAAAATTGAGGCAGGGGCAATTCCCGGCCTAGCAGATTTTGGCCTAGCAGAAATAGAAAGCGATCCTCGATCTGTACTTGCTTTCAAAGGTGGAGAAACTGCCGCTTTAGAACGATTGAATTATTATTTGTGGGAATCCAACTTGATCAATAAATATAAGGAAACACGTAATGGTTTGATCGGAGGAGATTATTCCTCTAAGTTTTCTCCCTGGCTAGCCTCGGGTTGTATTTCTCCCAAAAAAATCTATAATGAACTGAAACGTTTTGAAATTGAGCGCGGCAGTAATAAGTCTACCTACTGGCTTTTCTTCGAATTGCTTTGGCGAGACTTTTTTAGGTTGATGGGAAAAAAACACGGTAATAAAATTTTCCAAAAAGGCGGCACTAAAGGAGAATCCAATACTGAATTGAAAAACGATCGTCGCTTGCTCGATCTTTGGATCGAAGGCCGTACGGGGGTGCCTTTTATTGATGCCAATATGCGAGAATTGGCCGCCACAGGATTTATGTCTAATCGCGGGCGACAGAATGTCGCTAGTTTTTTGGTAAAAGATTTACATGTCAATTGGCAGATGGGTGCAGAATATTTTGAATCCCAGTTATTGGATTATGATCCTTGTAGCAATTGGGGCAACTGGAATTATATCGCAGGTGTTGGAAGTGATCCGAGAGAAGATCGCTACTTTAATATTCTCACCCAAGCCAAACGCTATGACCCGCATGGAGCTTATGTGAAAATCTGGTTGCCAGAATTAAGGGATGTTCCCGAAGAGAAAATCCATCGCCCGGATATGCTTTCTGAACAAGAATTGGGAGACAGTCATTTGCGCTTGGGAGCAGATTATCCACGCTCGATGATTAGCATGGGGAAATGGAGTTAATGGTTTGTAAAATTATTGCCAATGTCCTTGCCTAAAACGATCCATCAATTTTCTACAAACCCTAAACAATTATTGCTCCTAGACGGAATAGGTGCTTTAGTCTCTGCTTTTTTCTTAGGCGTCGTTTTGGTGCAACTGGAAAGCCTCTTCGGCATTCCTCGCCAAACACTTTATTTCCTAGCTTTCTTACCTTGTCTTTTTGCGGTGTATGACTTTTTTTGCTTTTGGCGCATAGAGCAAAATATTGGTTTCTTTATAAAAGTCATTGCCGTGATCAATGTTCTGTATTGTTGCCTTTCTCTTGGGTTTGCTTTTTACCATGCGGATAGGATCACGGTATTGGGCTGGGGGTATATTTTGATCGAGATTTTGATTGTCTTGGCCTTGGTGGCGGTGGAATGGCGGGTGGCGGGGGAGCTTGCGTAAAGAATGTTTTAAGAAGCATTTTTTACTAAAGAAGAGGACTGTTGTTCCTATTAAAAGCTTTAGAACCAATGCCTTTTGTCCATAAAACCATTGTGCCAATTTGGGCTTCGAATCTTATACCAATAATCCCTCTTTCTATGGGATGTTCGTTTGACTCTCTCTTACTCACCAAGCTATTTTAAGCCCTTCATTCCCTTGCTAACAAAAGCAAAATAATCTTCTCTAAATACAATAGCCAGTTGTTTGCGTAAAACCTTGTTTATTCTCAACAATAAAAATGCATAGGGGAAAACCCTTGTTTTGCCGATTGGGGATTTATACTCGTTCATTTAAGACACATAAGGTTTAACTTGCATGTGTAACACAATCATTATTTATCCAACCTAAATATAATATTGATTTTTAGTGCTTGATGTCCTTAGGATTCGAGCAGGCATTAAGCTAAATTTTATCACAAAACATTTTTATTAAGTACCTCCGGGGAGTGGCTTATACTGAGATTCTATTGCCTGAATTGATCCCCACTGATCTAGTATTTTATTTTTTAATTTTTTATAAAACTCCAATAAATCATGAAAGACGTAATCACGCCTAAAAAATCTAAAGCTAAAAAACCATTGGCTGCCACCAGTGACTTGTTTGCTGCGAATCCTTCGGGGGAAGCTGTAGAAATCCTAGAAGCCTTAAGATTACAGGCCGCTAAAATCGTTGGTGCTGCACTAGGAACTGCAACGCTCTCCAATTTTGCGACTACAGGATTAGGCAACTTCCCTTATATGTGGGAAAACCCTGCTAACCTCGAATTTAATCAAAAGACTTATGATTGGATCAATGCCAACCTGAAAGCAGATACAACACCAACAGAGCAGGCAAGTGGTTCTACCTTTACCAATATTTTTGCCAATGCCTTAGCTTCTACTACGTATAGCTTATCTAGTGAGGATCAGGCAGAATTAAACAAGGCTGCTCGAGAGGCGACCATCCAACAAGGCGCACTTTTGACGGCTTGGAGAGCTGCTTATGGAAGTCTTCCTAAGGCTAAAACGGGAGAAACCCCAACAGATGTAATTGTCAATACTATTCTGACAAAGTGGGCGACCAATCCACCAGCAACTTTGACCGAAGTTCAAAATGCAAGTAACCTAAATGCCTTATTAGGAAATACGCCTGCTTCTGGCCAGCCGATCCTTCCAGTCTTTTCCAATTGGGTAAATGCCTTAGGAGCTAGCGTTTCGCTTCAGAATGCCGTTTCCATGAATAATGGACAAAAAAATGCAGCGCTTGATGCCGTAAAAAATCCTACACTAGATAATGGAGCTTTGTCTATTGCTGGTACTTTGCTACCTGCTTATAAAGTAGCGACTCCTACTAGTGATATCCTTAATGGATTGGCCGATAAAAGTAATGCAGCCGTTGTTAAAATGTCCGTGAGTCGCTTTAGTAGCTCGGAGTATAGTGTAAAAGTAACGGGGCAAGCGGGCTTTAATATTCCGATCCTTAGTTTTTTCACCATGAATGTAGGTGCAAATGCTAGTTTCTTTCAAGAAAAGATTGCGACCCAATCTAATTCCATAGAAATGGAGCTCAGTTTTACGGGAGTCACCTTAGCACAATATGCTCCAGTAGCTTATAATGACGCGACCAACAAAGATTGGTTTTTTACGTCACCGATCACTGATGCTATCGCAGCAGGAAATGATGATGTATCTAGCTTCAAGTTTAAGCCAGATCCAAGAATTGACTTTTCTGAAAATGGTCCTTTTGGATTGATGAATACTATCGTGTTCTCCAATTATCCAGATGTGAAGATCGTTGTCAAAAGTGCGGAATACAAAAGCATCGCTACCACTATCGAACAGAGTGCTTCAGTAGGATTGTCATTTTTGGGAATTCCTTTAGGATTCGGAGGCCAAGAAGCGACCTATTCTAAAGAAGTAGACACGGATTCTTCAAGTGAATCTGTAACCATTACTTTAAGTGCTCCGCCAGAATTGGTAGCAGGTAGTGTTGTTGATTCGGAAGGTTGGATCTTGGGGGTAGTAACGGAATACCCTGGTGCTTAATCTATCTTTTTATAGTCTTTATTATGTTGCCCCTGAATTAATTAATTTAGGGGCAATATTTTTTAAATTGTATCATGAGTCATCCTTTTTATCAAACCTTGCTAAATGCTGCAAAAGCAGTCTATGCCAAAGAGAATCCCTTGAAGTTGACGGACGCTAGTTCCAGTGCATCTAAAATGGAACACAAGCCCAATGATCTAGATGCGCTAGAACCCTTTATCACGGGCGGGCTTGGAAACTTCCCCTATTACTGGCAAGATCCGATGAACAATCTTTTTAATAGGGATACTTATAATTGGATCAATGCCAATGTCAAAGCAGGTGCTTATCCTATTGAACAGGATGATGGTTCTTCTTTTACCAATCTTTCGATAGAGGCATTGGGCGCTGTGTGTTATACTTTGTCAACTGCTGATCAGGCTGCCTTAGTGGCCGATAGCCATAAAATTTTTAATGCCCAATCGGTTCTTTTAAAGGCATGGATCAAGGCCTATGGAAGTATTCCTCCTGCGACTGCGACCCAAGCGCCGATTGATATGATCATCATGATCATTGCCAATACTTGGGCTTCTCCCGCGACTACTTTTGAGAAGATGTTGGATGCGGCAGTACTCTCTGATTTATTAAATAAAGTTCCGCCAAGTGGTACTGCTGTTTTACCCCTTTTGGTGAAGTACATCAATGTCATCAATGCCAGTCTTTCTCTTCAAAATGCTTCTCCTTCTCAAACGGGATATTTGAAAACGGCCTTGGAGGCTTTACAATTTCCAAGTCTACGCAATGGCGGATTAAAAACCAATAGTCAAGAAATTTTACCTGCTTATGAAGTAACAACTCCTTTGGCTGATATTCTGGAAGGTTTGAAAAGCACTTCTAGTAATTTCAGCGTGCACTTGAAAATTACAGCGGGAGCGGGTAATGAAATCAAGATAGAATTACCTGATGGAAATGATTTTAAAATGGATGTGGATACTTTTTTTGCGCTATCTGCGACTTCTGGCGAAAATGTTTTTAAAAGTATGCTTGAAAAAAATGCGAGTCCGATAGAAATGGAATTAGCGTTTTCTGGTTTGACGATGGTTTATTTTGAGCCAGTTGCTTTTGATAAAACGATTGGCAAATATTGGTTGTGGAAAGAAGCACTGATCGGAGCAGTTCGGAACGGAGAGCAAGATGTCACGGGTTTTAAATTTGCTCCTAAACCTTCCATTGATTTTAGTAAGCAAGGCCCTTATGGGTATTTGACGGCGGTAGCCATTTCTAATTTTCCGAATATTTATATAAAGCTAGCCAGCCCTCCAAATAAAAGTACGGCTGATTGGGTTCCGGGTTTTGCAGAAGAGATAAAACTCATGGGGAATGCGATGGGAGGCGATGCTTTCCCCATTCCATTAGAATTTCAAAGGGCTACCAAGGAGGTGGAAGAAAGTGGAACTCTTTTTTTGCATACTGCGAGAAAAACCAATGTTCCGAGTATTGATTCAAGAGCTTGGGTGCATGGGGTTTTGGTGGAGTATCCCGTGGCGGGGGCGTGAGGGGCTTAGTTGTTTCGTGTTGATGTTTTTCTTGGATGGTTTTAGGTTGAATTAAACGGGGTCTTCTTTTCTATTTATAATCCTCCCATTGGTTTGATTTTCTACAACTTTTGTAAACTCCGAGAGTTGATCGCTAAGTTTTGTTAAATCCGCATTTTACTTCATGAAGTTGTTTAAAAAGTCGTGATGAAATTATTG
>CAYQRA010000471.1:0-5787 GCA_964419315.1 uncultured Saprospiraceae bacterium
GGAATTGTTCCACTATTGGCACAAACTGCAAACTGAATACTTCCAGCAAAAGTGGCAAAATCAGAAGGTTCGTCAAACCAAAGCAGATCATCGGTTCGAGTCAGGTGACAGGCTCGACAAGATGGCCCAATGACTTCTTGGTACATCAATTCATTCGTTACAGTAGCTCCTGCTGGACTTAATAAATTATCCCAATCAGGAACAACACTTCGGTCGATAAAAGGAACGGTTGGCAATGGAGCGGTATTCGCAGCCGTAACTGGCGCACCATAAGCCGTTTTGATAAAGTCGGTAACGGCGGTTGTATTTTTGACTTGCATTATTTTTTCATTCAATTCTCTCAACTCTGTTTCCTGATCAGAACGCAATTTTCCCGCACTGGTAGAGTAAGCAAAGGACTCGACATCAAAGTGAATGAAATTAGGCATCCTATTGATGTTGGCTCCAGTAAAATGATTGACAAAAGCTGTTTTGTCCCCACTAAAGCCAGTATAACTTGCGGTAGCACCACCATGACAGACGATACAAAGGTTTGGAATAAATTTGGCACCACTGCCATCCAAATCTGCGTTGTTGACTAAAGTATTGGCACCATCAAAAACATAGAATTTGGTCATGTCGTCTGTATTGGTCGAACCATTGACTTCATTAAATTCCATACATACCGTGGCAATCGCTCCCGTACCCGCAATCGCATCTGCATCCGTAGGGTAGTTGGTGACATAGAAAGCCGTTTTATTATTATGCGTTTTAACGTGCATGTCTCTCCAGAATCCTAGGTCTCCCGCATTATAGTACAAGGCAGTGGTATCTGGTCCGCCAAAACCATTGGCGGCTTTCCAAGAATTTAAATCATAATTGGCAGTCCCACCAATTCCATCTGTCGCATCAATCAAATCATAATAGGCTTCTCCTTCTGCCTGAGTGTTATTTTGCCGATAAAGAAAAACTGGATTTGCTGCTGCTGGTAAAGCCAAAGTGTCTACATCGATGTAGAAGAATTTACAATCACCTGTACTCGGGTTGGCATTGGCGAATCCCGGTGTGCCCGGTCCGGTGAAGAGTACTGCAATTTTTACAATCGTATCAATGTCTGATGGATCTGTTGGATCAATGCGACTGATGGTCATGGTTACGTTTTCATTTTCTGGCAAACGAGAAACAAATAGGGGCAAGTCTGTGGCATTGGAAACTGTTTTAGAAATCACCTTAGGGGCTCCACCAGAAGTGGTTGGGACTTGAAACACAAAGGTTAAAGGTTCTCCTGGAAATAGAGAAGTGACTGGATTATCACGAATCTCAAGACAAGAGGCATTTGAAAAAGCAACATCCGCATTCAGGGTAGAAAACATATTGGTAAAACCAACATAGTAATCTCCCTGTCTTTCTAAGGAGCCGATATTGATCCAAAATCCTTTTTCGGTATCGTAATCCCAAAGTGTAATTTCGGGCTGCGCAGTTGCTTCTAATGGACTAGAAATCGGAATAGAGATTTCTGCAAAGACATCTGGATTAATCTGCAATTTATTTTCTGGATTATTTTTATCGCGAAGCTGTACGTCGATGGCTCCAAAGCTTTCTAAGGTTTTATCTTCTCCATTTTCTAAGGCGCCAAAATCTCCCGGCATCATATCATTGCCATCAAAAAGATCAATTGCTCGGAGAGAGGCCATGACAGGTCCGTTGAATGGTTCTCCTTGTTGATCAATAATGGCGTTCGGAGGTATTCTCACAATAGCAGGTGGCCTAATGATGGTTTGTCCTTGTGGTCCAGTGGTTCGAAATCTGGTGATCTCATCTTCTTGTTCGATAAGGGTGATTTCTTCTTGTGAATTAAAAACAGCAGTTGTATTGGTTACTAAATTATAATTGATCCCTGTGGCATCTTTAAAGTAGATTCTAGACTGTGCCATCATCCCCGGTTTATCGATATTGAGTACATACCTTCCTTCACTTTCAGCGACAGAGAGCGAGAAAAATCCATTGCCATCTGTGGTCGTTGTTTCACCGTTGACATTGATGAGTGCTCCAGGAACAGTAGTGGCACTTCCTAAAACTCGTACGGTTCCCGAAAATAAAACTCGGCGATCCACTGCGCGGATGAGTCGTTTTTTTACGCTAATTCCACCATAACCATCATTGACCACCAAATACATGGTATAACTGGCTGGAACGTTGGGTAAAGTCCAAGAGGTAATCGGGTTATTGGGAGAAGAAAATCCGGGGTGATTTCCCCATGGAAACCATTTATAAGTCAGCGTTTGACCTTCTGGATCATCGACGTCACTGATTACTGTAAGTTTGGCACCAGGGCCTGTTCGATCCACTTCAATTCCATTTTCATGCATCAACATGGAAAGGATTCTAGGGCTGGTATTTTTGAGGGGTAAATGTCTGGTATTCTGACCTGGATTTACATATTTTTTGGTCACTGCATTTTGGCAAACTGCTTTGATTTGCGTTCTGCTATTTACCATAAATGGGATGACGTATTTTCCGGAAGAATTACAACGGTAGGAACCTCGGCGGTCTGCAAGTGAAACATAGGTGTAAAATTCGATGCCATAATATTCTTGTAAATAGAATCCAGCTTTTTTATCTTTTAAGAGCGATTCTCCATAGATAAATGTTTTGGGATCGTTCAATGGAATTACTTGCACACCCGGATAAACTTCTGGTTTAGTGATTTTTACCCGATTACAGACACTCTGATAACCTGATTTTTCCAGACATAATAAATAAGTGTCGTAGGGTACTTCATCTGTTTTGTACCAACCATGAACATCGGTAGTGGTTTTTGCTAAAGTATTATTATCTAGATCTCGAATGATGACATTTATGTCTGGTAAGAAAACGGGTAATTCTTCATTTTCAAAATACAATTCTGTGGCAACCATTCCGTTGATGGTTCCGGTGGGTACTGGCGCGACCACATCTTCTGCAGCAATTGCTTTTTCCCAAAAGAAGGAATTGGAAAATATTCCAATGGCCATTAAAGTAAAAATGATAAAGACTATATTGTTTTTCATTTTTTTAAATTTTCAATTTTTGAATAGGTTTTTTTTAGGAGTTTTCTGAATACTGGGGACTCCATCATCTACTTATTTTATTTATTTTTTCTTGGAAGGTCTCTTCTTCAAAGGTGACTGAAAGCCAGTAGATTCCATTGGGGAAGGCAGAGAGATCAATCTGAGTATGGGCATCAGTCAAAATTCCTTGTTCCAGAATTTGTCCCTTGCTATTGAGGATCATAAATGCTGCGTTGAGCGGAGCTTCACTGATTTGGAGGACTCCCGAACTTGGATTGGGAAAGAGCTTAAGTTGACTTAAATTTTGCACAGGCGGTTTGGGGATTTCCGAATAAGCGATATCTCCAATCAAGACTTTTTCTTTATCATTTAATTCGTAATCCAAATTGATGATTTCGTCGCTGATTTGATCGCGGTCTTTTAATGCTCTGAATGGGTGGTTAAAGGCTACCGAAGTTCCATTGATGACAAGACTAGGATCTTCTACCCACTTATTTTCCTGTCGTATAAATTGTAGGGCTTTTCCATTTTCGTTATAGTTTCCTACGAAACTACTGTAGGATTTGATATTCCTAGTTTTGAGTAACATCCGGTTACCCTCTTCATTGAAGGAAAGATCCGAAACGGGAAGGGTCGTACCTTTTTCACCGGGCACCTCTGCGATTTTTATTTCACTAGAAGGAATAAAACTTCCATCTTCTGGATGCAGCTCTACTGCCCAAATTTCATTGACCTGATCGAAGATCGGATTATTGGCATCTTCCGACCAACGAGCATAATAAAGATAGATTTTACCTTCACTATCTTCTTCCGCTGAAGGTAAACGTACCGCTATTCCCCAAGGTCTTTGCCCCAAAGGCGCATACCCGTAATAGTCTTTAAAAACTGCTCCATCAAAATTAGGATCGAAACTTTCGAGAACGCTTCCCTCGGTATCCATTCGGTAGATTTTGCCATCCGAAAGATTAGTAACATATAGAGCGTTGTGACGAGCATTATAACTAATATTTCCAAGGCCAGCGCGTCGTGGCCCACACATAGCGGGGTTAGGAATTGCATTGTTTTTTGGTTGAAATTCACCGGCAACTACAAGATCTTTAATCTCCCAATTGGCTCCTTTTTCTATGGAAGAAGCAGTGATTTTATAAATAAGCGTGGCTTCTTCATTATCCCCATGCGTTCTAAAACTTTGGTTAGAACCGGGATCATAAACTCCACCAGCTGTTGCATAAATATCTCCTTTTAGGTCCCTACAAATTCCGTAGAGGGCACCAAGGTTTTCAAAGCTGGCATTTTTGGCTGTAATGGCTTCGAATTGATCGACTTGATTTTTCTGAAATATTTGAATAACATTTTTGTCCTCTTCCAGCGTATTCCCGAAAGTAGCGATGGCGATACCCTGATCGTTTTGAGTGAAAGCCATAAAGGAGCATAAGCAGAAGAATAGAGTAGCTTTGAATTTTTGCTTAGGAAAAATATTTGTTGGGAAGGTAATCAACAAAAGAACAGGAAATTTCTTTTTCATAATTGGTGATTTGATGGTTAATGAAATCCTCGAAATAGATCTCGGGTAGGGGATGTATCGCGGGTCTTATCAAGTGTATTTTTTTAAGGTGTATCAAAAGTTTTTCTAAAATTAGGCATAACAGTCTTAGGCCTTCTCCGGGAGAATGCAAAGCCATGAAAAAAATCCATAGCATGGCCAGGCCATTGAGTAAACGACTCAAGAGCGAACCAAACAGCTTATGGCGCTATTGCTAAAAATAGCAGAGCGATCTGTTTCGTTTTAGATAGAACTTTGGTACTAGAAGAAATTACAGTTTTCGTTTTGACAAGATTAAATAGAACGGAGCCCTTGTTGAATGCAAGAGTGAAGTTGTACTACTTAGTTGGGTCAGTAAGGAATGTGACTATTGAGAAGAAAGAAAACTAGTCAGAAAAGTTTTGTTTTGAATTACAGTTAATTACTAGTTGTAAAATAAAGGTAATAAAATTCTATAATAAAAACAATAGATATCCAGAATTGCTTTCAATTAAATTCAATTAAAAATGATCTTGGTTTTTAGAATCATAAAATCGTTAGAACAAAAGTAAATAAATTCTTTTCCAGAATCCATTACACTTTTTTGCTATTTTTCTAACATATTGATTTCGGAATTAAAACTCCTTGCGAGTCATCCACAAAGGAATACCAATGGCGAGAAGTGCGCCTAAATTAATGAGTACAATATTATGGATCGCTCCGTAGTAAAAAGAAATTCCGGAGTCGATTAGGAACCAAGAAAGTAGTCCCATCCACATGGCTTGGAAGGCCCATTTTTCTTTGCGTTTGAATGCGTATTCAGAAATAAAAATCATTAATAATTGGAAGCCAAAGATAGAAGCTCCGATAATTCCGAAAAGCCAATTTTTCAAAGCCAAAACTTCCGGAGAGAAAGTTTGTCCAGCAAAGAAAACCTCTTGGGTATAGTAATTGTGCCAAGCAAAGAAAATAGAATTTCCAGCAAAAGCAACTAAAAGGCCGATGATTGCTGCCAATACATTGGCGTAAGTTAGCCACTTTTGCCAGAATGAAAATTGTTGGTCGGTCATGCTAAAATATTTTGACCGTAAAGATAAAAAAGTGCTTGTATTTACCAAGGCTGATAAGTCACCAAAAAGTTGAAATTAGACAGGCGACCAGAAACATCAAATATATCTATGTTTTCTTTTCTCAAATACTGTTTGTATTCGACTCCGATACTAAGTCGACTCTTGG
>CAYQRA010000472.1:0-5772 GCA_964419315.1 uncultured Saprospiraceae bacterium
TGCTGCTGCAGTAGAAAAAGGACTCGTCAACTTAGAAAAGCACATTGAAAACATTCAACAATTTGGCATTCAGCCAGTAATTGCTATCAATAAGTTTACGACGGATACGGAGGAAGAGATTGCTGTTATTCAAAAACGATGTTCCGCCTTGGGCGTAGATGCGGTCGTAGCAGAGGTATGGGCCAAGGGCGGCGAAGGCGCAGAGGACTTGGCAAAAGCGGTGGCCAAACTCATTGATGCCGGCCAATCCAATTTCCAGCCGCTTTACGATTGGAGTTCTCCAGTGGTGGAAAAAATTGAGACGATTGCTACAAGAATTTATGGTGCCGCCAATGTAGAATATTCTTCGCGAGCTAAAATTGATTTGCGACGCATTGCCAGGCTAGAGTTAGATCATCTTCCGGTCTGTATTGCTAAAACGCAAAAATCCTTGTCGGATAATCCAAAGTTAATTGGGCGCCCGAAAGATTTTACGATCACGGTGAGGGAGATTGAGATAGCTGCTGGAGCTGGATTTCTGGTACCTATTACAGGAAATATGATGCGGATGCCGGGGCTACCAGCTCGACCCTCTGCGGAAGGAATTGATATAGATGCGGATGGAAATATTTCCGGTTTGTTCTAGCAAAAAAGCAAGGCAGGATAAGTTCACGGTGTTCAGTAGCCTCCTTCGTCGGGTTAGTGAAAGTAAGCGGTTAATTATCTTCGAGCATACTCAATCTTTCTACCACATTGGCTTCTTCCAATGGATCATTCCATTCGTAGAGTTTTCCTTCTTTAAAATTGATGGAAAACTTACCAGAAGAAAGAAAGGGAAAGCCAAGGATACCATCGAGTTCGAAGCTAGTGCTATTATTGATTCCGGAGAGGTCAGCAAATACAAAAGAAACGTCTTCGTACACTTCTTCGTCGACTGTGATTTGGGGTAAATCTCCCATTTCTACCACTAGCGAAACGCCTCCAATACCATGCACTCTCGTCTTTCGTTTTTTCACCATTTCTACCTTTTTACAGATTTTCCGCTGTAGCCTTTTATTAATGACATTCACCTCCGCTCCCGTATCTATTCCGAAATAATATTTCTTCTTTCCGATCATTACTTTTACGATCGGAAAATGTTCTCTAAGCTTAAAGTCCATTGTTCGAACAGGTTTGATGTAAGAATGTAAGTCAGAACTTCCGGGCTCAAAGAGCATTAGGTATTTACGATCATAATCAATAAACAGCTCAAAAGGTTTCAAAATATGGTAGCCAATAATTCCACCAATTTTTTCATTTTTTATTTTTTCCAGTTGTGATAAGTCCGTAGCATAGGATCTTATCTTACCTAGTGATAATCCTTGCAGGTGAAAATTTTTCAATTTTTTAGAGGTTATTGGACAAGAACCATTGACACTAACAACTCTTAGTTTAGTTTCCTTTTCTCCAATCCTTTGATTTAAGATTAGATTCGGTGCTCCAGTATCCAAGAGCAAACTGGCCATACCTTCATTTTCTTCTCCGGCATCAATAAAGATCAAACCACCATTCAATTCGAACTTGGTTTCCAAAGAACGGGGTGCTTTGTATTCAGAAATCTTTGAATTTGATTTTTTACCAAAAATTTGAGCCGACAAAGAAGTGCAGAGTAGACCAAAAAAAAGAATTGTAAGTAGCAATCTCATATGTAGTTAGTTTTCAGATCTTAGCTGGTAGAATTACCTTGCATCAAACCGTTGAATAGAAATCAAGCCCCTAGCAATGGTAGCATTGCTTGAAGAGAAAAAAGGTGGTTAATAATTATCAAGGTTTAGGAAAACACAATCAATGGTACTCTGTGAAAGAATACATCAATAGGTTATGATAGGCAAAAAGGAAAATTAGGGGATATTTAAGGAAGTGGAGTTATTCTCAGTGAATACACTTTTCAAATATTAATTTATAATATAAGAATAAAATAATCAACAATCAAGTGCTAAACTTATTTTTCCTTGAATATCACTGAAAAAGAATCAAATAGTAGGCCATAACTAACTTTTACAAAATCAAAAAAGAGCAACCAATAAAAAACCCACAAGAAAATCTCCTGTGGGTTCCACTTCTAATAATTTCTGATAGTGAAGTGTATTTGAAAGGGTTATCGTTATCTATTTCTTTGTTGGATAAAGACTAAATTCGGTCCGTCTATTTTGCTCTCGTCCAGCTTTATACCTATTGTCGCCAATAGGTCTTGTTTCGCCATAGCCAACGTATTCCATTCGGCTAGCAGGTACTCCTTGGCTCACCATGTAATCAAAGCAAGATTTTGCTCTGCGCTCGGATAATAATTGATTGGTGGCTGCATCACCGATACTGTCGGTATGGCCACCTATGGCTAAACTGTAATTGGGATATTGCTGCATAATCACGACCACTTTATCTAAAATACTAAAAGACACTTCTTTCAAAGTGGCTTTTCCAGTTTGAAACTGTACATTTTGCGCGACATAATTGAGGGTTTCAATCACCTCTTCCTTAATCTCCGGACAACCATTGTTACTGGCAGGCCCTGCCAGATTTGGACATTGATCCACGGGGTCAATCAATCCATCGCTATCGCTATCTGGGCAGCCGTTCGTAGCTACTGGTCCAGCTTGCTCTGGGCAATTATCATCTGCATCCAACACCCCATCACCATCTCTATCCGCAAGTGGGCAGCCCATATTCTCTATCGGTCCCACCTCCTTCGGACAATTATCTTTAGGATCTGCGATACCATCACCATCGGTATCTGGGCAACCAGCGAATACCGCAGGGCCAGGAAGATCTGGGCAATCATCCTCTACATCCGGGGTTCCATCGCCATCGCGATCTGGTGCAGGTAATTCCTCTGGTGGCGTTTCCTTTTTGCCTTGTAAACTAAATAGGAGTCCAAAAGAATGCATAAAATTATTGTGAAACTCTTGTGTAAAGTTCGTACGATATTCTGACTGTAATTGCAAAAACAGGTTGGGGTTAAGCCTAAAATTAAAACCAAGTCCTAAGGGCAACTCCCCACTAATGCCGTCAGTGGTATCATAAAAACCACCAATACCCGCTAGCAAATAAGGAGACACCCCAGCTTTTCCTGCAAAAGGATGCCATTGAGCGCTTACATCTAAGGAGCCAAAAAATTCAGGTTTTATGGTGGAAAGGAAGGCATCTTTTGGAAGTTTGGCTTGTCCTAAGCGCAAAGGAATTGCGAGATTAAAGTGATTCCCCAACCATCTGTGGTAACTTAATTCTCCACCTAAGGTGACTTCATTAAAGGGTTTTGGAGATTGACTTTTTAAAGCTCTGAGGTGATCGATGACCACAAATTTTGCAGCCAATCCATTTTTATAAGGAGCTTGTGCCTCTGCTGATTGTAGGGAAAAAATTAAAAAGCAACAAAGTACAAAGGAAGGGAGAAAACTTCGCATAAGTATAAATTTCGGAATTATTTGGAAGAAATATAAGCGAGCCTTTTGATGTTCATATAATTTAATCCACTAAACCTCTACCCTCTTTTTTTATCTTGCCATCCTTATCCAATTGTTTCATTAAGCGATCCAAAATACCATTGATAAAGTCTTTGCTTTTTTCGGTGCTGTATCGCTTCGCAATTTCTACAAACTCATTGAGGGTAACCTTGGTGGGAATGGTAGGAAAAATGAGTAGTTCCGCCAAAGCCATTTTTAGCAAAATCATGTCAATGGTTGCTACTCGATCGGCATCCCAATTTTTCAGGGTGGGTTCGATGATTTGGAGCAACTCTTTGTCCTCTTTGATTACTTTGGTCAATAGATTTTCCCCAAAGCCATTAACTGTTTCTTTATCGGGTCGATAGAGGTCACAAAAGCCTTCTGGAGCAGGAAGTGCTTTGATCGTTTTTTTGATAGAACCAATCACTAGCGATTTGTCATCCAGCCAAGAAGAGTGTAAATCCTCCATCGCTTCATCGTAGATTTCATCACCATTCAATTGCTTCAATAAGAAAAGGATAGTTTTTATATGATCGGTAGCATCGTCAGCAGGGTTGGCTAAAAAAGCTTTGTATTCCTCGCTTTTGGCAAATTCCTTATACAATCGACGGATGATGTCTTCGTCAATTTTATCAGCGAAGCCATGATGGTCGCATAAGGCAATAAAATGGGCATTGGTGACGATGGATTGAAGGGAAACATTGGCAAAGAGTTTACCAGTAAAGGCTTTATCCTCTGCGGTTGGAAGATGTTTGGAGGAACGCTTTTCAGCATCTTTGATAGCGTACTCTGCGACTTTCGTCAGATAATACAAATTAAAGAGGTATAGGGTAAATGATTGATTCACATTCTCCTTATAACGACCTATAACTTGATCAAAAGTCAACTCTGTATCTCTACTGTATCCGTAGAGCATTTGCATTACTTTAATGCGTATATTTCTTCGACTCAGCATAAACTTTCTTATACAATTTTTAGTTGCCGAAATGGTAAGCACAAAGAAAAGTATTTTTTTTAGAATGGGGAGTATTTACCAGAAAAATATCTGCAAAAGCGGCTTTTATTTTTTTGTTCTTTGATTTTCCTTCTCTTCGCTGCCCCAAAACTAGTTCGAGCCATTCAATCAGCCAATGGCTTCTCTTTGTTTAGGCTCAATGAATCCAATGGTGTTTAGCCCTTGATTCCTTTATAAGGTAAAAAAAGCTCTTATTCTTCTAGTCCATTCTTCAAAACAAAAATCGGGAAATATGGATTCCATATTTCCCGATTGATTGACTAAAACAAGCTTAAGCTATTTATTTTAGGTATTGTTGCTTTACTTCCTCAAAAGTGGGTAACTTTTTCTTGTGCCACTTCATGACGATTTTACCGTCTTTCATCAATACAATTCCGGGATTAGAACGAACAATGGTTTTTAGTAAAATATCATCCGCCTCATAGATTGGGTAAGCAGCTTGGGTGTCATGTCTAAAATGTTCAATCATGGCAGCTCCTGCCCCACCCGCGACGCCAAAGACCTTAAATCCAGCAGCTTGTGCTGCATCCGCAAAAGGATTAATTTTACCGGTATAGGATCCTTCAAAATCTTTATCCCAAGTATAAACCACTTCTTGAACGGTCTTGGTTTCATTTCCAGCTAATTTCTTCTCAATCACAAAACCGCCCTCTACGTCAGCATTGGGAATCGTATCAAAGCTGTAAACCGGTACGGTTTGGCTGATTTCCTCATTCCGAGGGGTTCCATAAAGTTTATAACTCACTATCATGAAAGAATAATTTGGATCTTGGAGTATCTCCTCCACCATCTCATTCCCCTCTGCATCCGTAATGGACATTTCACTGATTTTGGTGGCCTCGACTGTTGGTTCCGTTTTTATTTGCTCATAAGACCAATCAGATTTCGGATAGCTACTGTATTCTTTTAGGAATTGTGCGTAAGGCAATTCCACTACTTTACCATCTTTCTTATTGGTCATTTTATAGGCTACTACCTGAACCGCCGCTTGAGCATCTGATTCTATCTGTCTGGTGGTTCGAATATCCGCACCAACTTTAAAAGGTCGAAAATCTTTTCCAGGAATGTCCCAGACAAAATTGCTAAAGCAGTAAATCAATAAACCAAGTGTACTTAGTCCTAGCAAACCAGTACGTTGCTTCCCATCAAACCAACGGTGAAAATCATTGAATTGGAATAAGAACCAAATCGCAGGGATCATTAAGAATAAATCTTTATAGAAAGAAATCTTAGGTTTGAGTTTAAGGAAATCTCCAAAACAACCACAGTCAGTCACTTTCATATTGGATTCCACCC
>CAYQRA010000473.1:0-5766 GCA_964419315.1 uncultured Saprospiraceae bacterium
CAGACAAAGAGACTAGACTGTCGTTATAATTGATGTTCAGGTTTCTAATGATGGTGTCCAGTGGAAATATCCCCTGCAAATTGATTAGATTTTGATTGTGGGTGATGTTTAATTCGCCATTTATTTTCGAAACATTTTGGAGACCATTTAGTTGATTCAGTTTATCATTATCTACGATTAGGAGGTTGGTCCCAATGTGATTTAGGTTTTGGAGCGCTTCTATTTGAAGCAATTCCGGATGTCTTTCTATTTGTAATTTTCCACCGACACTGTTCAAATTTTCCAAGCCACTTAGATCCTGTAAGCGTTCATTTTGTAGGAGAACCAAATCATTTTGAATCGAAGCGATATTTTCTAAACCTGACGGATTAATTAA
Organism: uncultured Saprospiraceae bacterium; assembly: GCA_964419315.1. Lineage (GTDB taxonomy): Bacteria > Bacteroidota > Bacteroidia > Chitinophagales > Saprospiraceae > CALLVY01. Next base: position 377 of record CAYQRA010000473.1, read on the forward strand.
GGAAGGATTATAACTAATGTATAAACTGCCACCAATGCTATCAAGACTGGAGAAAGCCGATAAATTTTCTAATGCACGATTTGAAAGTATCCGCAAGTTTTTGCCGATACTTTGGCATTGTAATCCGGTTAACCCCGCTAGGGAAGGATTTCCCGCTAGGTAAAAACTACCTTTCACGGTGGTGATTCCTTGCAAGCCTTCCAAACTATTTAATAGATCATTATTCGAAATGGAAACTTCAAAAAGGGTGTCCAATTGTTCCAATCCATTCAAATTTAGCAAATGATCATTTCTGGAAATACTCAGGTCTCCTTTAAAGAATTGGAGTTTTTCTAGTTCAGAGATGTCTGTTAGCAATCTATTCGTTTCTATTTGGATCGCACGACCAATGGTGTGTAAACTTTTGAATCCATTTAATTTTTCTAAAGCTGGATTGGCTTCCAAAATAAATTTGCCTCCAATGTGGGTCAATTGATTCAAGCTACCTATATGCTTTAGAACTTGATTATTTTGGAGGTCCAAATCATCTCCGATACGGCTTAGCGCCTCCAATCCATTTAAAGTGTTTAGATTAGAATGCTTAATACTAAGATCGCGTTTCACTTCCTGTAAAGCTTCTAGTCCCTGAAGATTTTTTAAAGAATAATTATCGTGAATTTTTAAATCTTCGCCAATGTATTTCAATTGATTCAAGCCAGTCAGACTTTCTAATGTATGATTGCCGGTTAAATTCAAAGTGCTTTCAATAGAATCGAGTCTCTCCAAACCAGTCAAAGAAGTAAGCGCTAAGGATTGGCTAATACTCAGGTCTCCTTCAATGCTTTGTAGATTATTCAAACCTTCCAGGTCAGGAAGGTGAGGTAGATGTAATAAGATTAAATGTCCCTTTATTCGATGGATATTGCTTAAGCCTTGCAAATTGAAAATGGTATCTAGTGGCTTGACGGTGAGGATGAGATTCCCCAAGACTTCGGTACAGCCCGGATACTTGATGGCAAAGCTATCAATCTGAGATTGATCGGTGAAGGTAATGCCATTGGGCAAACAATTTTGTGCGAGTAGGGTAGGATAACTACCAAGCAGGCTGAGGGAAATTATTAATAATTTACCAAAATCTAAGAAAGACCAATTGGGCTTATACATAAGCATAAGTTTGCATGACCGAAGTCAAGATGATATTAGAAAATTAGGTAAGATTATTAAGAGGAAAGGTTCTTTACTATTGCAATTTACAAATTTAATGAATTAAAAAAAAATCGGATTAAAAGTAGTGTGCATTTTCAATTGCTTTTCGATCAGTTTGATTTTTTATCGCTATGCTTTTATGATCTTCTTACTCAATGTCTGCCCATCTGCCAATAAAAGCTTTAAGTAATAAATCCCTGGTGTCAAATCTTGTAGCTCTAATTTATATTCCTGGCCTTCTCGGATTTTTTTACCATTAAGATCAAACAATTGATAATGCTGGATTTTTTGAGGCGTATCCAATACCAAAACATCTTGTACCGGATTGGGGTAAATATTGATTTCCATAGGCCGTGGCGAAGGGCTAAGCGCACTGATGATATTGCAATCGGCCCAAGAGCCTTCACAAAAATCAACCAACTCTTCCAAATCACCATTGCGGTGAAATAAACCAAAGTTCTCGTAGCCCATACCTTCCGCATAACTAATTCGATCTACCCACTGCAAACCAATTAAAGGCACCAATCCATTGGTATGGAAGGTCTTTCGTTCTTTTCCATAAAGAAAAGTAGTACTGATACTATCCACCAAGATTGAATCTTTGAATTGGCTGTGAAGCGCAATAGTGGTACAGCTGTCAATGGCCTCCATCGGTTGAAGACCAAAGTCAAAAATTTTGTATTCCTCCTGTTCACACCACTGACCATATATTGGAAAATGAAAAACTTCCTTAGTGTTTAAATCTTCTCGGATGTATTGATACAATTCGCCGGGGCCGGGTTTATAAGGAAGGTCGATGACAAAGCAAGGTGGAGTAGGACAGGAATGTTTGCCGCTGAGTTCATGTTTGAATACTTTTCTATAAAGGACATTATTGATTTTGATATCGCCTCTAATAGTGAGGAGATGGGCAGAAGAAATGGCACCATCTTCAGAACCAGCATAGCGTTGGATAATCCAATATTTATTTTCTTCAACCAGTGGTAAATATTGAGCAGGTAAAGCGGGCAATAAATAAAGTAAACAAAGAAGGAATAGTAACTTTCTTTTCATAGGGAAATAATTTTTGTCAGCATCTAAAATCGATGCTCTATAATCTACGAGAAAAGAAAGATATAGTTTGTCAAAAAGTATACAAAAGGGAGAACATTAGAAATGGAATTGAAAAGTAGACCAGCAAATGACTTCTCTCTTGATGCAAAATTCCCGTATTACTTCTTTGCTCTTTTAGAACGCATGGCCTTGGTTTTCTTTAGGGATTCATCGGCTACAAATTTTGCATAAGCTTTGGTCTCCATACCGTACATGGCCACTTTTCCTTCCTCATTGCTGTGGATGCCCCAGCCATATCTTTTGGTCAGCGGAGAGGCGCGGAAGCAAGGCTGTCCTTTGGAAAAAAAGATTTGGCGTTCTTCCTCTAATTCGTCTTTTCGAAATTCTTTGCGAGTGGCATGAACAGTAAAAAATATTTCATCCGAAGTATACTCATAAGGATGATCGTAAAGCATGTCGAATTGGAGATTGGCGATGGTAGTTTTACCCTCTTTTACCGGAGGAAGTTCTCCTCTTTCAGCAGCACAATCTTCTGCGATTTCGATAAAGGCGTTGAAGTAATTGGTAGTATGCATTTTAATGAAATTTATTTTAGTATGAAAAATTAAAATGGATTGAAATTAGCGCTTATCTTGAAGGTGAATGTGATCAACTTAGGCTAGTGACAAGAGCGGTAAAATGAATATTGAATATCCAGTCATTGAATAAGGAATATTCAATTTGACTAAACAATCGTAAATGTATTTCTTAAGTTGATGAAATTCATCTTGAAAGTAGCCCCTATCTCTTATGCAAAGATAAGCGGCTCTTGTGACAACCCTATGTCACTGATTTTTATTTTCGAAATGTTTTTTTCTTTGGATTTCTACATACTCACTCAGCGTCATTTGGTGTGGCTCAAATTTTTCCTCCAAAACCTGTAAGTGCTGAATCCGATCTAGTCGGAAATTTCTAAACGCTTTTCGTTTTCGGCACCAAGCAATTAAGACCCAGTTTTCGGAAGTGTTGTGGTAAATGGCAAAAGCTTCGATGCTCCGGGAAGTAGATTTTTCAGCATCCTTTTTTTTATAATCCATTCGAATCAATTGGAAATTGGTTAGGGCTTTTTGAATCTCGGTGAGATAGGAACTCGTGCGTGCCATTGACCAGTTTTTACCAATGATGGTTCGGTTCGCTAGGAAATCAGATTTCTTTTTTTCGGAATGCCGTAAAACGGATTTGATTTTATCGGTGGCTTTATTGAACTCCTGGATGAGAGATTCATCTTTGGTCGTAGCGATGATTTTTTCGGCAATGATCAAAGCATTGGCTTCGGACTCACTAAACATGACCGGCGGAATATTATAACCATCGACGAGCGAATAGCCTTTTCCTTCTTCAGATAAAATAGGGACGCCTGCGGCTTCCAATGCCAGAATGTCTCGATAAATGGTACGGGTACTCACTTCGAAGTGTGCGGACAAAAACTTGACCGAGACGAAAGGTTTGCTTTGTAATTTTATTAAAATGGCCGTCAATCGCGATAATCGAGCGGTTTTATCTGGACTTGACATTTACGTGTTTTTCAGTTTCTTAAACAAATCCTGTTTTTGACCACAGAATTTGTCACGGAACAATTTCCAAGCAATTTAAGCTATTCTAAGGAAAAAGTAGACTTGGTTAAGCATTTTTCAACTCATGGTCAATCAACCAGCGTTTTCTTTCCAAACCACCACCATAGCCTCGGAGTTCGCCATTTTTTCCAATGATGCGGTGGCAGGGAACTAGGATAGAAATTCGATTAAATCCATTGGCAGAGGCGGCGGCTCTGATGGCCTTGGGCTTTTGAATCAATTGGGCGAGGGCTTGATAAGTGGAGGTCTGTCCGTAGGGTATTTTTTGTAAATTTTTCCAAACCAGATTTTGAAAATCTGTACCGGGGGTATGCAAGGGGACTTCAAAGGTTTTGCGTTTCCCCGCAAAGTATTCTGCGATTTCTTTTTTGACTTGGCGGATGTGTGCGTTTTCTCCTATGATAATGGTGGTTTTTAAAAGTCTTTGTAAATCTTTAAACTCCGTTTCCAACATTCGGCGATCTACAAATTCTAGCAAGCAAAGCCCTTGCTCCGTAGCACAGGCAAACATCGGCCCAAGTGGAGTGGTCAGTCGACTGATTAAAATGGGGGCTTGTGATTTGCTACTCTGTGGAGATTGGCCCATGATTTTTTTAAAAGTATAGCCAAAACCACTCAGCGATTCGTAGCCTGCATCATAAGCCGTAGCGGTCGTTTTTTTTCCACTTTTCAACTCTAGTAAGGCATTATTGATGCGATACATTCGCTGGTAAGCATGGAAAGTCATCCCATAATGATTTTTAAACCAACGTCGGACTAAGGAGGGACTAATGTCTTTTTGTTTGAGTTGATAATCGGATATTTTTTCCTTGGGATTTTGGGTGACCAATTGAATCGCAGCCTCTACTTGTGGAGGTGTGCTGTGGGCGTTTTCGGTAGGTTTGCATATTTTGCAAGGACGATAGCCATGATCGAGGGCTTCTTTAAAGTTGGTGTAAAACTCTACATTTTCTAATTTAGGTTTGCGAGCTCGACAGGTGGCGATGCAAAATACGGAAGTGGTTTTTACCCCAACATAGAAAATACCAACGAAACTTTGTTCTCTGTCGAGTAAGGCGCGGTAGTAGGTGTCGATGGTTTTTTTTGCTGTGATTCGCATAGGGAATGATCTAATTTTACGGCAAGATACAAAAGGTGTAGGAGGATAGGCAACCGAAAAATGAACGAGTATTTTTTCTAATATTAATCCTATTTTTCTTTTGCTTTTAAAGGTACTTGGATACTTTTATAAATCAAAACCAATTTGCCCAATGAAAGAGCTGCTAGACGATCATTTATTTTCTAAAAACGAGGAGGATTATCAAAGCTATCGTACCTTTTTGAATGTGGCAGAGGCCAAAGTTTTTTGTGAATTATTGGATAAGAAAGAGGTGGCGTATAAATTGGAGTCTTCGGGGACGGTCATTGATGCGGCGATTGTGGGGGATGGGTTTTATGGCGGGATTGTTTGTATGGTTTTGGAAATGCTTTTGTTTTTCTTTTGGATTTAGACGCTGTTTGAATTTAGCGGAATGCTTGTAAGAAGAGTGATTTTACTTA
>CAYQRA010000474.1:0-5762 GCA_964419315.1 uncultured Saprospiraceae bacterium
GTCCATTCGATATCATAAGGTGGTGTATTTAATACGCCGCCATAATTATAAGATGCTTGCGTTTCAAAAATACAACCTGCCATTTGTCCCGTAAATAAAACTCCATTATCATAGATGATAAATTGATCTGCTTGTTCTGTTGGAATATCCATACAAACGTTGGTCATGGCTCCACAATCAATCGCTTCTAAAGCCACAGAATCCTGACCAAAGAAATAATCACAATCGTTGGTAGGACAACCCGGCACAACTACACTATATTCTGAAACAACACAACCATCGGCATCGGTAACGTCAATTTCATAATTTCCAATGACTAAACCAGTACGGTCTTCTGGATCAGAAGGCCCCGGTAGATCCAACCAATCATAAGTAAATGGCCCTGTTCCTCCAATAACGCTTAGGTTAATCTGTCCATCATTTGGACAAGCGGGAGTGACCATGAATAATAAACTCATATCAGGTGCTTCTTCAATTTCGAAGCAAGCGGCTCCTCCAATACATCCGGTATTGTCTACAATCAAGAGGCAATAATCGCCACCCGGTAAAAAGCCATTCTCCAAAGTATCCGTACCATTGACAATTAAAGTATCTGCTGGAGTGAAAACCAGTGGATCAAACGTTAGATTAAAATCAATCAATCCATCTGCATTGCCATAGCAAGTTACGCCATCAATCGTATTGATATTGACCGCTACCGCATTTCCGGCAGGTACAACCACAATCACTTCCAATTCACAGGCACTTGCATCTGTATCCGTAACGGTTACTACGTAAACGCCAGAAGACAAATTGGTTTGTGTGTCGGTACCACTTGGCCAGCTATAAGTATAATTTCCACTACCTCCGGTTACATTGATACTTGCAGAACCATCTGTAGAGGTACAATCTGGATAAACATTAATCACTACCGAAGCATCTAATCCGCTTTCCGCTTCAATCTCAACCATTGCGAAATTTGGACAAGCGGCATCATTAGGATCTGTAATGGTAACAAAATAATTTCCTGCTGCTAAGTCATTTCTCGTAAAACTAAAATTACCATCTGGCCAAGCATAGGTTAAAGAGTCTGGCGCAAAAGTAGCGGTTCCATCTGCAAGCGCACAAGTCGCTGGACTAGTCGTTGCCTCAGCATCTGGACCATCTGAATTTTCTACTACAAAATAAATGGTCTCCGTACATCCAGGAGAAGTCAATTGCTCAATATCCACTTGATAGCCGCCAGCAGTTAAACCTGTTCTTCGATTGCCATTTCCAGTAGCACTTCCGACATCCGGAGTCCAAGTATAGCTATAATTACTTTCGTCTTGATCGAGATTGATAATGGCCAATCCACCAATCGGAGGATCACAAGTAGCCTCTACGACCACGATACTATTAATCGTTGGAGTTTCACATTCGCAATCCATCATCACAAAACTTTCTGTTGCCGGACAAATATTGGTGGTCCCCGTTACAGAGACTACAAAAGTAGAGGAGCTTCCATTATAGATCGCATCGAAGGACAACATATTATTGAACACCACAGGATTAGAAGTGATTCCTGTTCCAGTAATTTCAAAGTCTGTAATCGCTTCATTTAATTCTACGGTAACTCGGGTCGTATCTCCGCTACAATTGTCTATATCCGAAATCATTGAAAGGATTTGCGGAGCTGGAAAAACAGGAACATTGACCATTGCGGTATCGGTACAACCAAAAGCATTGGTTGCAACTAACATATAATCAGTAGTCACCATTGGATTGACGGACAAACTAGCGCCCGAACCAATAAAGACTCCTGCATCATACCAGTTGAGGGTACTTCCTCCCGAACCATTTAGGGTAAAGGCATCACCCGCACATCCTGTACCATTCGATACCATACTTGCTTGAGCATCAAGGTCAGAAGTATGAATCGTTACCGTAAGGGTATCTGTAAAACCGGGGAAAGCAACATCGCTCACGATGACTTCATATACATAATCCATTGCTGGCAAAGCGCTCGTAAATGTTGGATTAGCGATGGTAGAATCACTCAACATTCCTCCCGCCGGATTGGCTGGATCAGCATCCCAGTTATAATCCGTTCCACCTCCAGCAAGCAAGAGAATAGTATCTCCTGGACAAATGGTGGTATCTACGGCATTGATGGTTCCGACAATTGGATTACCCATCATCACCTGTACCGTAGTAATTTCACTACAACCAGTAGCGGAAGTAATCGTTACCATATAATCTGTTGGCACAGCTGGGAATGCTTGAGGATTGGCAATGGTGGAATCCGTCAAAGTAGCCGAAGGCGACCAGGTATAAGTAAACGGAGCCGTTCCTCCAGTGATATTTACATCGAGTGCTATAGAATCTCCTGCATTGACAAAAGTTGGACTCACAGGAGTTAGCGTAAAGCTTAGTCCTCTTATGATCAGTACCGTATCTCGGGTAGAAATATTGGTCCCGCAAGCAGGTTTGGTTGTTTCTACAATATAGCGTAAAGTATCTTCCGTAATGCCTTGATGCATCACATTTAAAACAGGATCAGCAATATTGGTAGCACTTAAATCCAATGTTGATGCAGGTGCAATAGCAGACCAACTATAAGTATAACCTGTTATGCCAGCACAAGCTGGATCACCAAGTGTGGTATTGATATTAATTGGGGTATCGGTACAGAATAATTCATCATCTCCAGCATTGAGCAATTGAGGATTCCCCAACTTCACTTCCACAGGTGCACAAAGATTCAATCCTATGGTATCCACATAAATCAAGAGATCACACAAATTAGCGAGTGGTAATGGGAAGGTGTGAGAAAAATTTAAGGCTTCTCCGGTATTCAATGGCCCATTTTCTACAAAGCTAATGTATTCGGGTTCAGTTCCTTCATAACTACCACTTCCGTCGATGTCTAAATAATAATGGACATTGATTGGAAGCGCACCAATGGTATCTCCCATGTTTAGAAGATTGGCCGTATAATTTACCGTTTCATGTGTACTGTTTAGACAAGTCGAAGTCAGTGAGCCATTATTTAATAAGAGTAAATTTTGACGAATGGGTAAGTCTGTAAATGCTCCTCCATTATTTGAAGTCACCGATTCGATCACACAATCACTCATGGTGGTACTACAAGTAATATTGGTTCTAACCAAAGTATACAAACCAACATCGAGGTTACTCACACTACAATCATAAGTAGGAGTATTGACTTGGAAAGAAAACCTTGCGGTATCATTTTCCATCATTCCAATAGGTAGTCCCCAAACCATATCTACGATGGTATTAATGGTATCCAACTCAGGAAGTCCGGGAATCCATCCACCTGGCGTATGGCCTACTTCCGAACCGCTAATGTATTCTACATCAATCGGTAATTGTAAATTGACTTTATCAGAAACATCACTAGCAACAGTAGATTTATTGACTACAATAATTTCTACCGTAGAGATTTCTCCCGGAGTCAAAACGGTACTGACATCAAAGAAGATGTCAAAAGAGTTGGCGCTAGAAGGAGGTACGCCATCAATATCCAGAGGTTGCGTTTCTCCAGATTCTACATTAGAAGGTTCGCCACAACCTTTGAGTCCTTGGAAAGAATAATAAGCGATGGATCCACTACGGAAATCACAATCGGTCACGAATTTATATTTCAATTGGAATCGACTCGAATCTGGATCGGCCATGGCATCAAAACCTTGTAAACCAACTTGATCGAGGTAAGCACTGAGTTGAGAGAAATCGCTGTATTCGTATACGTTTCCTTTGTTATTGGTTCCTACTAAAACAGGATCTCCCAAAGCAGGTGCGTAAGCACCATTTGCGGGATAGGCTATTTCTACACTTCCAGACACTAAGGTCGCTCCTGATAAGGGTAGGATAATCTGAGAAATCATATCAAATACAGATCCTTCTTGGGTATTTTTCACCAAAATCTCAACGGTATTGGTATCACAAAGAGTCAATGGATCGAGTGGTGGAACGATGAGGTCCGCATCAATAAATGGCTCCATTGCAACAACAGAGAGATTCAAGGTTTCTTCTGTACAAGGATCATAATCTGCTGGTGTCCAATTCGGGTCAGCTGGTGGAAGACAATTCCAGCCTGCATTGGCCAAAAAGTCGGTGGTTCCACATCGGTTGACTTTCGAGCGAATCCGAATGGTATTACAAGTTTCTGCCAAACTATTAGAGCCATCTGATCGCAAAAGACCATCAGAGTAAGCAACATAATGTTCGTTGTTTGGTCCATAAGTTCTAAAAGGCAAATTGACTGGCGTACTGGGCAAACTAATGTCTTCAACACTTATCAACTCCAAACCATTTAAGGTATCTTCAATAGCCACCCAAGTAAACCCTACATCACGATCGACATCAGGATTACAATAAATAATCGTCCATTCTGCAGTATCTCGCAATAAGGTGAAATTAGGATTGGTTACTGGATTAAGCGTAATTTTTGGCGGTTTTACATACGAAAGTGTTCCGATGTTTTGATCGCTGAAAGTCTCGGCACAACTGCCATCACCATATTCCAGTGCGTAGGCATTTTTGATATAGTACAATTCTGGATTAAAGATATAATTATCAGAATCTCCCAAGCTACCAAAAGAAGTTTCACAGTTTGGAACCACATTGATCGCCAAATCAAAACCATTGGTGGCTAAGGCATCAATTAAAGAGGGCCCCCAGTTGAGGGTATCAAAATAAACGATATATCTACCAGAAGTAAAGTCGGCAAAAGCAGGGAGTAAAAAAGGAGTATCGCCATGGACAGGGTGTCCAGGAATAGTTACCCTTGTTTCGAATCTATCAAAACTCGTAAAAATATTAGTATCGAAGTCAATCGCTACCGAATCTACGCGGAGGGCTTGGCGGTGCTCAAAGCCCATATTATCAATGTACTTTGCAAGATTTGGAGTAATCTTAATATTCAATTGTACTTCTCCACAACCTTGAATTAGCGTTGAACTATTAGGGAAAGCGACAAAAGTTTCTAAACCCCCAATTAAAAATTCTTCTCCAAAAGAATCACAAATAAAAGTATCTGTGGCGACGGCATAAGCATAGCCCCGCATATTGGGTACTTCGGTAAAAGAAGTCGTGGGAAAGGCTCCTTGGGCATTGATCGTAAAGGTCCCAATAAAGTCTACAGAATCCCCCGGATTAAGCATCATACCTGAGCCAACCAAACAATCGTTTAGATCGAAATTAAGTATTTTGGTACTATCTACCATCGTAACATCAAGTGCCGCAGGTGTTACCGCACATTCTGTGATGACTCCGCCTTTATTGACTCTCAAAATACCTTTAGCGAATAAGAAGGTCTCTTCTGGTGCTAAGGATTTATCAGGATTATTATAAGTAATGACCATTCCGATACTATCCGATAATACAGACCCTCCTACTACCGTACGGATGGTCATGTCTACAGAATCACAAGGTAAACCTGCTTTTTTGTTGACCAAATTATCGGCAAACGGAGTGGTATAAGTATTATCGGTATAACCAATGGTTGTTCTTTCTACCGTAAAAGATCGGGTTCCTAAACCATAAGGACAAAGTGGTGGAGAACATGGCGGATCTGTGGTGTGTAACCAAGGTCCGGGTAATACTCCACAGTACCAAATATGACTACAATCACAATCGGGACAATAATGAGCAAATTCCATTGGGAAAGTGGTCTCTCCCACATCAGTCGTACAGTCGGCTTGTAAAGCCAAAGTGAGTTCGTGAATCAAAGGAATTCCCAATGGATTTTGGGCAGCATCAAACACCATATATAA